>CANSGE010000119.1 GCA_947646295.1 uncultured Bacteroidales bacterium | reverse complement strand
CGAGTACTACAACTCATACCTCGCCACCCACTCCCCGCGCGCGATCGATTATATAGGCCGCGCGATGGATTTCATCTGTGTGCGCGACTATGCCCAGGCCATCAAAGACCTCGACCGCGCCCTGGCGCTCACTCCTGACCTGGCCGTGGCATATCTCCTGCGGGCCCAGGCTGGATATCACAGCTGGCAGGCCGAGCGCCTCGCCCCTCCCGACGAAAAGCTCGACCCGCAGACCCGCGCGATGCTCTCGCGCAAAAGCGCCGACGACGTACTCACCGACCTGGCGCATGTGATCGACCTCGCCCCCCGTATGGCCGAGGCGTGGTACGACAAAGCTCTCATGCACATCGAAACCGAAGACTATACCTCAGCCCTGGCCGCTCTCAACAAGGCCATCGAGCTGAAACCCGAAATGGGCGAAGCCTGGTACAACCGCGGCTTCGTTTACCTCAAGCTCGGCAACCGCCGCCTCGGCATCCCCGATCTGAGCCGCGCCGGCGAGCTGGGCATCATACCTGCATACAATCTAATAAAACGCATATCGAATTATCCCTAAAGAAAACATGTTTACCGAATCAGACCTAAAACAACTCACATCGCATGGCATCACCGAGGCGCAGGCCGCCGGGCAGATGCAGCGTTTTGCCACTGGCTTTCCGTATCTGAAGCTCGAAGGCTCCGCCACTCCCGGCAAAGGCATCGCCGTACTTGACGCTGCCGAGACAGCCGCCGCCAAGGCGCGCTGGCAGAAATATCTCGCCGACGGAGGCTCAGTAGCCAAATTTGTACCGGCATCGGGTGCCGCGTCGCGTATGTTCAAGGAGCTTTTCGCCTTTGTGAATGGCTCTGAGGAACGTCCCGCTCCCGGATCGGCCGTCGACAAGCTGCTCAGCCACCTGGCCGAACTGCCTTTCATCGCCGAGCTCGACGCCACCACGCTCCGTCTCCACGGCAAGACAGCCGCCCAGCTCTATGAAGCCGCCCGCTACCGCGACATCATCGCCGCCATCATACTGCCCGAAGGCATGAATTACGGCGCTCTACCCAAAGGCTTGCTCACATTCCACCGCTATGCCGACGGCACCACACGCACATCCATGGAGGAGCATCTCGCCGAAGGCGCACAGACAGCTGCCACCAACGGCACAGTCACGCTGCATTTCACCGTTTCGGCCGACCATATCAAGCTTTTCGAGCAGAAAGTGCTCGATGCCGTACCCGAGATGGAGCGCCGCTACGGTGTGAAATACCATATATCATTCTCCGAGCAGAAACCCTCGACAGACACCCTCGCGGCCAATCCCGACAACACACCATTCCGCGACGATGCCGGACACCTCGTGTTCCGCCCCGGAGGACACGGCGCGCTCATCGCCAACCTCTCCGACATGGATTCGACGGTGGTATTCATCAAAAATATAGATAATGTGGTGCCCGATGCCCTGCGTGACGTCACCGTGGAATACAAGCACATCATCGCCGGCGAGCTCATCCTGCTCCACGACCGCATCGAAGACTACATCCGCGCCATCCGCACCGGCGACTATTCAGCTGCCGACCTTCAGGAGATGGTGAAATTCTTCCGCACGACGCTCTACACAGATTCGCCCCTCTTCGACAGCCTTCCCGAGAGCGAGCTGGCCGACTATCTGCTCTCGCTCCTCGACCGTCCGCTGCGCGTGTGCGGTATGGTGCGCAATGACGGCGAGCCCGGCGGCGGCCCCTTCCTGGCCTACAACCCCGACGGCTCATATTCATCCCAGATACTCGAATCTACTCAGATCGCTCCCGAGAACGCATCTCTGATGACATCGGCCACACATTTCAATCCCGTGGACCTCGTGTGCTATCTGCGCGATACCGACGGAGAGCCATACCGTCTGCCCGACTTCGTCGACCCCGACACCGGCTTCATCTCGTCCAAATCATTTGCCGGCCGCGACCTCAAGGCTCTTGAGCTCCCCGGTCTCTGGAACGGCGCGATGAGCCGATGGAACACACTCTTCGTCGAGGTGCCCTCAGCTACATTCAATCCCGTGAAGACTGTGAATGATCTTCTGCGTCCAGCCCATCAAGGCTAATACACAGGCCAACGATACGACTTGAGCCGTTGCTTCACCGGAGGCAGCGGCTCTCCGTATAATTTCGCCCAAAGCGCATGGAAAGCCGGCGAATGATCGAAATGCGTCAGATGCGCCAGCTCATGTGTGATGGTGTACCGCCGCAGCTCCGGCGGCAGATATGCCAGACGGCAGCTGAGCGAGATCTTGCCCTCCGACGAGCATTTGCCCAGTGTCCGCAATCCGTGTGACACCTCCCATCCGGTGACGTGTTGTCCTGATTGAGCGGCTACCTCCTTGGCGAAATGTATTAGAGTCTTGCGTGCCACATGAGCGGCGTGTTTATCAATATAGCGGCTGATGTGCTTGCAATGCGCCGGATCTGAGAAATCGACATCCGGGCCCACCATAATAATCCAATGCGGGCGGTCGCCGTGCATTTTCAGCTGTGAGAGCATTGCGAGGGGGTTGAGCCCGTCGGAGTGGCGTATCTCGAAGCTCCAGTCGAAGCCATCGAAGCGGTAGCCGTCGTAAAAAAGCGCCGGGGGCTTCGGCTTGCACGCAAGCAGCTCGGGGATGAAGCCTTCGAGCACCTTATCATACTGCGCAGGTGAGGTGTCCGGCGGGATGGTGATGTAAACCTCGCCGTTTTTCCATCGGGCTATGAAACGGCGGGCGGTGCTGAGCACCCGCACGTGTATGATACCCAGACGGTCATCCTCATAGACGCAACTTTCTATCCCCATTGAAGCTTGTTTCTGAGCGTATCCGCGAAATTATGTCCGTTGAACTGAACCGCGCACACACAGAATCGTGCTTTGTGGAGTTTCACCCTCGCGCCCATAGGCAATTTGCTCGTACGGCCATCGATCGACAGCCTGAAGGTCTCAGCGCGTCCCTCACATTCCATCTCCAGCATCGAATCTTCATTGATCACGAGCGGACGCATCGAGAGCGAGTGCGCCGCGATAGGCGAGAGCACCAGCACCGGGGCCCCGGGCTGTACGATGGGGCCGCCCACGGAGAGATTGTAGGCCGTGCTGCCGGTGGGGGTCGACACGATGAGGCCATCGGCGCGGTAGTCGGCCAGCATCACACCGTCGATGTGCGTGTTGACCTGTATCATCGAGGCATTCTCACACTTTGTGATAGCCACTTCGTTGAGTGCGTACGGCCATCCGGTCACACCCTCGGCCTCCACAGCCACCAGGCTGCGGCGCTCTATCATGTACGGCTTGCCGAGGCGGGCGGTGAGGGTAGGGAGGTCGCCCACGGAGAGGGCCGCGAGAAATCCCAGATGCCCCGTATTGATGCCGATGATGGGTATTTCCTTTTCGCTCACCCAGGCCGCCGTGCGCAGAAATGTGCCGTCGCCGCCCAGGCTCACGGCGAAATCCGCCTCGAAGTCCGTGGAGTACGTCACACGGCGCACGCAAGCGAGGGCAGCCGGCACGCTGTGCAGCAGATACTGATACAATTTGGTGTGCATCACAGCCTCATGTCCCTCATCCGATAGCTGCTTGAGCCATGCGGCTATCGCATCCACATAATCTTCCTGATGGCGTGAGCCGTAGATAGCAAATTTCATAACGACAGATATTTCATAAGTTCATCATAGCGTTGGCGGAGCCGGTCGTCCGACGCGCCGTCATTTGATTCGGTGCTGAGCACCTCGTAGCCATAGCGTTCGAGCGAGCGTGCCACACGGTCCGGGTCGCGGTGGCTGATGCGCAGCGATACTGCGAGCAGACCTCCCCCCGTCTCAATCGATGTCACATTGAGATTGAGCAGCCGCGCGTCGCAATCCTCCACGGCGTGCGCTATCCGCGACGCCGCGAAATCAAGCGGATTGCAGCCTATGAGCAGCCGGCTCGAATCCGGATTTTCGGGGAACAACACCCCGATTTCGTCCATTTTATCGTCTTTTATCACTATTTCTTTCGTAATTTTATGAATTCTGACTACTTTTGTACTCGGAAACTTTTACAAATTTACTAAAAATACCCGAACATCGGGTATGGTAATAGGATTTTTAGATGTTTTTAAACAACCTCTTTGCAAAGTGACGAAAATAAAACCGGATACGCGCTTGAGCGTAAACATCAATAAAATAGCAACCCTGCGCAATGCCCGTGGCGAGAATGTGCCCGACCTTGTACAGGTAGCCGCCGACTGTCAGGCATTCGGAGCGCAAGGCATCACCGTGCATCCCCGCCCCGACGAGCGCCACATACGCCGCGACGACGTATTCGCACTGCGTCCGGTCGTGGGTGTTGAGTTCAATATCGAGGGATACCCCACGCCCGAATTCATGGATCTGGTCACCCGCATCCGTCCCGAGCAGGTCACTCTCGTGCCCGACGCGCCCGGTGCGCTCACCTCTTCGGCCGGATGGGACGTGGAGCCAAACTTCGACTTCCTCTCCGGTATCGTCGACCGCCTCAAGGAAGCCGGCATACGCTCCTCGATATTCGTAGGCACCGACCTCGATAATATACGCGCTGCCGCCCGCACCGGCACTGACCGCATAGAGCTTTACACCAAGCCCTATGCCGACCTCTTCGACTCCGACCCCGAGGGGGCAGTGGCGCCTTTCGTCGAGGCTTCCTACGCCGCACGCGACTGCGGACTCGGAGTCAACGCCGGTCACGACCTCAATCTCCGCAACCTCGCTTACTTCCGTCACTCACTCCCGCGTCTCCACGAGGTATCAATCGGCCACGCTCTAATATGCGACGCCCTCTACCTCGGTCTGAAGGAGACCATCCGCCAATACCTCCAAGCTCTCCAAAACTAACCCATCTCTAAACCTCACGTAATCTGATATCCCTATGGAACTGTCACTCTGGCAACTCTGCGTAAAAGGCGGCTGGATCATGATCCCGCTCGCTCTGCTTGCACTCGTGTGCATATATATCTTCATCGACCGCTTCATCGCCCTGCGCGCCGCTTCGCGTATCGATGCAAGCTTCATGAACCGCATCCGCGACTACATCCACGAAGGCGAGATAGAGAGTGCGCTCAATCTCTGCCGCTCCACATCCACGCCTTTCGGACGCCTCATCGCCAAGGGTATCAGCCGCATTGGCCGCCCGGTGAGCGATGTCCTCGCCGCCATCGAGAATACCGGCAATATCGAGATCGCACGCCTCTCCAAGGGACTTCCCTGGCTTGCCACCACCGCAGCCGGCGCTCCCATGCTCGGCTTCCTCGGTACCGTCATCGGTATGGTGCAGGCATTCTATTCAATCGCCAACTCCGGCAACGCCGCACAGATCGGCACATTCGCGGGGGGTATCTACACTGCCCTCACCACCACCGTGGCAGGCCTTATCGTAGGTATCGCGGCAATGTTTGCCTACAATATCCTCGTGGCGCGCATCAATAAACTCATGAACCTCATGGAGGCCCGCACCATGGAATTCATGGACCTCCTTAACGAACCCGCCGAATAATCATGGCTCTCAAACGTCCGCAAGAGATGATGGCGGCTTTCTCCATGGCCTCGATGACCGACGTCATCTTCCTACTACTCGTATTCTTCATGGTCACAAGCACTTTCGTATTTCCGACGGCGCTTGAGGTCAATCTGCCCGAAGGCTCCGAGCAGTCGCCCGCCAAGCCCGCCACGCGTGTGTTTGTAGACGCTGAAGGCGCCTACTACATTGCTCTGCCCGAGGCCGACCTTGCTCCTGTGGCTCCCGACAGCCTCCTGCTCGCCATCGAGGCTCTCGACGATTCTACCCGCAACCTCGGTATAGCGGTCTACGCCGATTCGGCCGTATCGTATGGCAAGGTAGTGGAAGTGCTCAATCTTGGAGCCGCCAACTCCCTCAAAATGGTGCTTGCCACCCGTCCCACAGCCAATACACCCGCTCCTCACACACAACCCGAGCAATGAACCGCCGACAGATCATATCAGTGTGCCTGACAGCCCTCATAGCACTTCTCGTGCTCGTAGGACTGCAGATAGTCACGCTCGGTGTCGACGCTCTCGACCGCGAATGGCCTCCGCGTAAACACTCCGATATAGCCATGGCCGACGAGCAGATGTTTGATGTCCTCGACGAAATTCCGCTCAATGCCCCCGCCAAGGAGACTGCCGCCCCCGTCCATAATCCCGAGCCGGCTAAAAACCAGAGCAACCCGGCACCGGCATCCGGTCACGACGTGGCCGACCGTGGAAAGGCTGCCGACGCTCCCGCCACCGTCACCTCGCGCCAACCCGCCCCGGTAAAGGCTCAGACCAAGCCCGCCACTCCCACCGGTCCATCCAAAGAAGAACTCGAGCGCCAGCGCCGTGAGGAGGAAGCGCGCCGCCGTGCCACAGCCACCACAGCTTCGGCCTTCAACCGCTCCACCGGAGCCAACAACACAGCAAATACCGGCAAGACACAAGGCAACTCCGGCTCTCCCTCCGGCACATCGGCCAGCGTCAACGGCACAGGCACAGGTACAGTAGGCGGCGGATGGGTCATACCGAGCTACGCGCGCGTGCCCTCCACTACCACCGGCTCCATCAAGATCAAGGTGCGCATCGACCGCAGCGGACGCGTCACCAGCCTCGACTTCCAGGGGGGCAATCCGCCGGCCGCCACAAATGCAGCCTTGCGCGCGGCCGTCGAGCGCGAGATACGCTCGCGACGCTTCACCCGCGCCAATGCCGCCGATGCACCCGAGCAAGCCACGGCCTACATCACCTATACATTCCGTTGATTTTATCCATGCTGATTTGCATATGATGGCAAATTGTCGTAGATTTGCAGCATCATACCATACTTATCGTAAAATCCCGTCATAACCCGGAGAGATTCCAAAAGTTTAGGCACCCGTAAGTCGGCCTCTGAAAACAAACTATAGAATCTCCCCGGGTTTTCCTTATATAACTTTTCATAAGGATGACCGCCTAAGTTCGTGCTCCCGGGTATTATCGGTCGCACTAAGTAAGAATTAGGAAGGAGGTTTTGAAGTTTCCTGAATTTTGCAAGAACAGGGGCTGTATTTGCAAAATTTACCCTATCCCATTAATTTTAAGTCAAAGTAATATATTCTGCTTTTCAACTCCGCATCCTCCGGAATTCCGAAAGATTGGCGTTCGGCCTCCTCGCTCTTATATAAAGGCTTGAATCCGTTTTTCTCGTAATAATGCAACGTAGAGGGCGTATTATTCCACCATCATATAGCGGCAGGCTGCTTTATTATTTTCATCAATAAACCAATACTTTAAAGCATCCATCAACTGACTTCCTATTCCTACGCCTTTATATGAGCGGGCGACACCCAAACGTCCGATCAGTACAGCCGGGTAACTTCGGTGATGTTTTGTGTAAGGAATTTTTCTTTGAAGTGAATTGCGTGATGATTTGTCAAGGGTATTTGTTTTAATACCGTCAAATGACAGCGTTGCGATAGCTACGATTTCCTGTGGCTTATCTTTACGGATCCAGCAGTATGCTTTACTCAGCAATTCAGCCTCGTACAAAAATATATCGTGGTCGAAGAATTCATCAAGATCAGCATCTCCACAACAAAAAGGGTCACAATATTCTGCGACCTCTTTC
>CANSGE010000118.1 GCA_947646295.1 uncultured Bacteroidales bacterium | reverse complement strand
TTCGCAGTGGTGATATTTGTCGTAGCCATCAAATTCAGTGAGG
Source organism: uncultured Bacteroidales bacterium (assembly GCA_947646295.1). Taxonomy (GTDB): domain Bacteria; phylum Bacteroidota; class Bacteroidia; order Bacteroidales; family Muribaculaceae; genus CAG-873. Next base: position 7,663 of record CANSGE010000118.1, on the reverse strand, counting down.
CATCCTTCATGGGTGTCCCGACGGGTGAATTTGCCATCATCGCCATGATCATGCTTATCGTAGTGGGTATGGCATTCATTTACGACCGCCGCCTTGACTTGCCGAGAAACCTCTTCATCTGGTTTGGGGGTACCTTGCTCATCGAATGGATACTCAGTGACCTGTGCGGAATCGCTTTGCCCGGCCTCCCTATCTTGCTCGGCACGCTGGCTGTCGGTTGCATTTATCTCGGCATAGAAGCCATCAAGCGCCGCCGTCCGCGACTTTTTATCCCGGTGGTCACGGCATTTCTCGCGGTAGGATTTATGTTTTCGGTCAATTTCGCCTTCGATAAGCTCCAGCCACACCAGCAGAAACGAATTCTCGTGGTGCTCGGCATCGTCGAAGACCTCCGTGATGCCGGCTACAATGTCAATCAGGCAAAAATCGCCATCGGCTCGGGCGGCCTGGCAGGTAAAGGCTTCCTGAACGGCACACAGACAAAACTGAAATACGTACCCGAACAACATACCGACTTCATATTTTGCACCATCGGTGAGGAAGAAGGTTTCTTCGGATCAATCGCGGTAGTCATCCTCTACCTTGCGCTTGTGCTCAAGATCATAGCCATCGCCGAACGCCAGCCTCGCCCATTCGGACGTGTGTACGCATATTGCGTCGCATCATATTTCATATTTCATTTCTGTATCAATATCGGGATGGTGATAGGCCTCTGTCCGGTAATCGGCATCCCATTACCATTTTTCAGCTACGGCGGCAGCTCGCTGTGGGGCTTCACGATACTGCTCTTCATTCTGCTGCGTATCGACGCCGCGCGAAAGTCATATTCCTGACCTCCGCAGCTTTTTTCACCGGATGCATGTCTTTTTACAGTATTTTGCTTATCTTTGCCAAGTAAAAACCTCCAATAATATTTAAATATGAGTGTAATCAAACGCATCGCCGCTCTCGTCATCGCTATCGCGGCAATTCTTCCTGCTTCGGCTCAGTTTGCAATCGGCCCCCGCGTCGGTATCAACGTCAACTCTCTTCATTTCAATAAGGATCTCTTCGATTCCGACAACCGCGTAGGCTACAATGCCGGTGTGGAAATGGAATTCACTGTGCCTGTGATCGGTGTAGGCTTCGACCTCTCGCTCATGTACGTCAACCGCAAGGGCCAGTACCGCGAAAACCCCGATCTGACTACTTCAAACATCGACAATGCATCTTGCAGCTATATCGAGATACCTCTCAACTTCAAGTATAAGCTCGGCCTTCCCGCCATCGGCAGCATCATCACCCCCTATGTATTCACCGGTCCGAGCTTTGCATTCCGCACATCGAAAGAAGCTGTCACTGAATTTTACAAGAGCAAAAAGTGCGATATCGCATGGAATTTCGGTATCGGTCTTCAGCTTATCAAGCATCTCCAGATCGGCGCATCATACGGTCTTGGCATGACTAAAGCCGTCGAATACATCAATCCCTCTCATCAATCAGCTGATATCGACGGTAAGAACAAATACTGGACTGTCACAGCCGCCTGGCTTTTCTAAGCTCCACAGGTAGCTGCTGCCATGCCCCGCACACTTCCGATCCTGATAATTGCAATCACGCTGCTAACGGCGTGCTCCCACCGCTCCGGCTCATCATCGGACTTTGATAAAGTCCTTTATGAGCCGGAGTATGCCATTGGGTACCGTATCACGGGCACCGATGAAGGCCGGAGCACCATGCTCACGGTCAAAAATCCGTGGCAGGGAGCCGACAGCGTCGTGACCCGCCTCCTCATCCGCCGCAATGGCGAGCCTATTCCGCCGGGCTTTGACGGACAAGTCGTGGACGGTGACGCAAGCCGCATCATAGCCATGTCGTCGACCCACATCGCGATGCTCGATGCTATCGGAGAGGTACGCCGCGTAAAAGGTGTGTCAGGGCTTGGCTACATTTCCACTCCCTGGATAGCTGCTCACCCCGACAGCGTGACTGACATCGGTTATGATGGCAACATTGATTACGAGGCTCTCGTGGGACTCGCGCCTGACATCGTACTGCTCTACGGCATAAACGCGGCCAGCCCGATGGAAAACAAACTCCGGGAGCTGGGCATACCTTATGTATATTTGGGCGACTATCTTGAGCAATCACCTCTCGGCAAAGCTGAATGGCTCGTCGCATTGGCCGAAATCACCGGCCAACGCCAAAAAGCTATCGAGGCATTCGCTCCGATAGCCAAAGAATACAATCAACTCCGGGAGCGAGTGGCCAGCGAAGCTCAGGGAGCACCTTCCGTAATGCTGAACATGCCCTACGGTGATACCTGGTTCATGCCGTCGGCTGAGAATTATACGGTGCGCCTCATCAACGATGCCGGTGGCCGTTTCGTCTATGACAAAAATACCGGCAACCAATCAATGCCCGTGGACCTCGAAGAGGCATGGACTCTCGCGTCGCAGGCTGACAAGTGGATAGTATCGTCAACGGCGACGACGCTCAGTGACGTCCGCAACGCGTGCCCTCGATTTGCCGACATCCGCTGCATGCGCCAGGGTGAGGTATACAACAACAACTTGCGCTCAACCCCTGCCGGGGGCAACGACTATTACGAGTCGGCAGTCGTCAGGCCGCACATCGTACTGCGCGATTTAGTAAAGATTCTTCATCCTGAAATCGCAGGCGACAGCACTGACTTCGTACATTTTCAAAAATTGCGATGAGGAAGCAGGCTGTAATAATGTTTTATCTGCTCGGGGCATGTGTGATAGCTCTCTTTGCACTTGATCTATCAGTAGGCTCGGTCGACATCCCCATGCGGGATATCATCTCAGCGCTCACCGGGGCAGATGTACCGGCGGCTACAGCCAAAATAGTGATCGATATACGTCTCATCAAGGCGATAGTGGCTCTCCTTGCAGGAGCGGCGCTATCCGTGAGCGGCCTGCAGATGCAGACTCTTTTCCGTAATCCATTGGCCGGCCCCTACGTACTCGGTATCAGTTCGGGTGCGAGCCTCGGGGTGGCACTATTTTTTCTTGGTGCGCCATTTTTTGGTATCTCGGGCCAACTTTCAGCACTTGGAGTGGCCGGTGCGGCCTGGACCGGCGCTGCCCTGATCTTTGTGCTCATCATGATTGTAGGACAGCGTATCAAAGACATCATGGTGATACTGATACTTGGCATGATGTTTTCGTCGGGAGTGAGTGCAATCGTACAGGTGCTCCAATATCTGAGCCGCGATGAAGCGCTCAAGTCATATGTGATCTGGACCATGGGCTCCCTCGGTGATGTGACAAGTGCGCAACTTCCCGTTTTCATCCCTGCGATCCTTATAGGACTTGTGATGGCCGTTGTGACTATCAAGCCTCTGAATCTGCTGCTTTTTGGAGAAGAATATGCACGCACAATGGGATTAAATGTGCGGCGGTCTCGTCTTATCCTGCTTTTCTCCACCACCCTGCTGGCCGGGACGGTCACAGCCTTCTGCGGCCCGGTAGGCTTCATCGGGCTGGCCATGCCGCATGTGACCCGCATGATATTCGCCCAAAGCGATCATCGGATATTGCTTCCGGGCACCATTCTTTCGGGAGGCGCCGTGCTGTTACTTTGCGATATAATATCCAAAATGCTCGTTTTGCCGGTCAACTCCATCACCGCTCTGCTGGGCATTCCTATCGTAATCTGGGTAGTGCTGCGCAACAAATCCATCACCGTATGATCACTCTCAAGAATTTCAGCATAGGCTACGATAGCGACACGCTACTATCCGATATCAACACAAGCTTTGAGGCCGGGCGTCTGACAGCTCTCATCGGGCGCAACGGCTGCGGGAAGTCGACTCTTCTCCGGGCCGTCGCCGGACTTACGGCTGCGTATTCAGGCCGGATTGAAATTGACGGTAAGGACATCGGCACGCTACGCCCACACGAGCGGGCACGCACGCTTGCGTTTGTGACTACCACGCGCACACGCATCGCCAATATGACATGCGCGGAAGTGGTAGCGACAGGGCGTGCGCCATATACAAATTGGATAGGCAGCCTCACGGCGGCCGACCGCGAGGCAGTGGCAGCCGCCCTCCGATATGTATCGATGACACCCTACGCTCAGCGTACAATGGATAAGATGAGCGACGGTGAGTGCCAGCGCATCATGATCGCCCGGGCTCTGGCTCAGGATACTCCCGTGATTCTGCTCGACGAACCGACCTCGTTTCTTGACGTGGTAAACCGCTATGAGTTGAGCGACCTTCTAAGCTCACTCGCTCACAATCAGGGAAAGTGCATCCTCTTCTCGACACACGAGCTTGATATTGCCACTCAAAAATGCGATTCAGTGGCGCTGATTCACGATAAAAATATCTATAATATGACCGCTGATGAAATAATCGCCGGAGATTATATCAACCGGTTTTTCGGCATCCGACGGTGACCTCGTCGAGCGAGTCGACAATCAGGAGGGGCGCATGTTCGGGAGAAAATCTGGCAAGGTCCTGAGGATGGACGTTTTCGCCTGCAAGGTCACGCAACATCACTGTATTCCATCCCAATCGCCGCGGCCATAGGAAATCTTTGGCCGGATTGTCGCCAATATAAGTCCAGCTGGTATCGTCCGGCTCACGCTCCATAGCGGTGATGAACGGTACGACGGTGGTCTTGTCGGCACCGGTCTCCTCGCTGATGATGATATGCTCGGGCCCGAAATACTTTTCAAGTCCGAGCGCTGCAATTTTGGCACGTTGTCCTATTGACCGGCCGTCAGTAATAAGATAGAGTGCCGCTCCGGAGGCCGCAAGGCGGTCGAGTATGCGGCGTGCATCCTCGCGCAGGGGCAAGCTGCCCGGATGGGTATTGCGATACACATCGAGGAACTCTGAAATCGTCGGTGCATGCTCACCCGCGATCTCACACAGAGCATCGTAAGGATTCTGCGCCTCCGAAATCCGGCGGTACAATTCATTGGAGTCACAGCCCGTCAGAGATGCAAAGGCCCGTGATACATGACGCAGACATGCGTCGACATAAGCTTGCTCGGCGTATAAGGTATCGTCGAGGTCAAAAGCAACAGCAAGTGGGATAGGCGTATTTGTCATAAATATTCAACAATCCGCCTTGATGTATGGTTCGGGCTTTGCTACAAGATTTTTCCGAAGATAATAAAGCACTGCGCCCGTCAGAATCACAGAGGCTGCCACGGCATACCACTGCATGCTCCACTCGCCCAGCTCGGGATCACCGGAGCCGGTGACATAGGTGGATACCACATACAGTGTATTGTTGAATATATGTGCCAGCATCGGCAACCATACCGAGCGACTCCACAGCAAAAGATAGCCGAAATATGCTCCTAAAAGCAGACGTGGAACAAAGCCGAAAAACTGGAAATGCACCGCACTGAAAATGACAGCCGTCACCCAAATGGCAGCTGCGGCCGACATATGCGACGATACAAGCAAACGCTGGAGCGACCCACGGAAAAACAATTCCTCGGAAAAGCCGGCGAGCACACCGATAATCAAAACCGATACAATCAGATTGCCGGCCGTATGGGCGCCAAGCATCATCGTCACGGCCGCCCCGGCGCTTTCCTCCATCGTGCGGAGAGCCTCTTCAAGCGACGCCATGGATTGCGGCAAGTGCAATGAAGCATTCCACTCGATAATCACATTCATGGCCGGAGTTGCCAAGATCATAGCCAAAACGGCGAACAAGCTCGGGATGAGACGGGGGGCGCGGTCAATAGCAAGCAATGCCGCCGGACGACTTGTGACAATGATGGCCGTCACGATAGCGGGCAACACAAGCATAAGGATATCCTGAAGCACGGCGCCGATGCGCAGCATAGCAATAGCACGGCCGGATGACAGCCCCGTGAGCAATGCTACCACAAACCCGGCAAGTACCAGGCCTAATATAAACGTAAGGGCAAGCAGGACGATACGTAGCCCAGGAGATACACGGAAAGATATTTTATCAGAAGTCTGTGCCATTATAAATAGAATTCTTTTGTAAGTTCTGTATACTGTTCGGATAGTTTATTGTCGCGCGTGCGTACATTAATATATGTGTGCTCGCAAGCGCCATCGCAGCGGCTAAACTCCCAGAGCACTCGTGCAGGCGCTTTACCCTCGCGGGTGCTCACCATACAGATGCGCCGCGGATACAAGCCTGCAAGGGCTGCGCGGAATGTGAGATCGTCGAGAGCCTCCGCGGTAGAGATCATGGACAGCGAGCCGTAGGATGGCAATACGCGGGCGGCAAAGTCAATCAAAGTGGCGGGCGAGAGGGCGGCCGCGTGGCGCGAAGCCGCGCGCGAGCCGGCGGGCGAAAGCTCTCCGGTCAGGAAAAAGGGAGGATTGCTCACTATCGCATCCACCTCACCGATAACATCAAATGTATCATTTATCACCTCAATGCGCGGCGCCCAGAGCGACTTGCCGACATTGAGCCGGGCGTCCTCACATGCAGAAGGGTCGATTTCGACGGCTTTCACATTGACGCTTGGATAACGCTGTGCAAGCATCAGAGATATCAGCGCGGAGCCGGCTCCGGCATCCATTACCTCCCGCGCCTGCGCAGGCACACGCGCCCACGCGCCCAGAAGCACACCATCAGTGCCTATCTTCATGCCGCAGCGGGCGTCGGTCATTGCAAATTTCTTGAATGTGAATGTCGGATTCATCGTGCAAAGGAAAGAATTTTTAATCAATATTCAAAAAATATTGTTACATTTGTATGTTACATCAAATCTGAAAGACATGATCATCAACGAAGCTCGTTTCCATATAAGCAGCCCGTCAGTGGATAAATGCCCCGACGGTAAGCTCCATGAATATGCATTCATAGGCCGCTCCAACGTAGGCAAGTCGTCTCTAATCAACATGCTCACAGGGCGCAAAGGTCTGGCCATGACGTCGTCGACTCCCGGCAAGACGATGCTTATCAATTATTTCCTCGTGAACGACCAATGGTATATCGTGGATCTTCCGGGATACGGCTACGCGAAACGCAGCAAAGCCGACCGCGAACGCCTCGAAAAAATGATCAAGAACTATATCGCCCGACGCGAGGCTATGACAAACCTTTTCGTGCTCATCGATGTGCGCCATAAACCACAGAAAATCGACATCGAATTCATGGAATGGCTCGGCGAAAACGGTATCCCCTTCTCTATCGTATTTACAAAACTCGATAAGCTGACACCCACGGCCGGTAAAAAATCAATCGCCGCCTACTGCGAGACGCTGCTCGAACAATGGGAGGAATTGCCGCCGGTATTCGCAACATCGGCCGAAGACCGCCGCGGACGCGATGCGATACTCGACTATATCGAGCAAATGAACTCTTTGCCACTCTGAGATGTTTTTTGAATATAAAAAACTCAAAACTATGTCTGAAAAAATCTCAAAACAGGAAGCTGAACGCAGCTATCCCGGCGCATCAATCGACACAGCCGATGATGACCGCACCACTGAGCGTGAAATCAAACAGCGCACTAAAACGCTCGATGACAATCCACGCGACCATGACCTCAAAATGCCCTGACTTACGTCTTGACACGGAATTAAAAACCTCCATCAAGGAGGTTTTTTTATTGCTGTACGTTTAGGAGCTTGTTAAAATTATGAGACCCTGTCGAGAATTTTATTAAACAACCTCTTAAAATCTATGGCGAGCGTTAAAGT
>CANSGE010000117.1 GCA_947646295.1 uncultured Bacteroidales bacterium | reverse complement strand
GAGCCCGCGCCCCATAATTTCTCGTTCAATTCACCTCAGGGTTGGTGCCCGCGTTGCAAAGGCCTCGGCTACGTCAACATCATTGACCGCGCCAAAATTGTGCCCGATGACACCCTGTCCATACACGATGGTGCCATAGCCCCCCTCGGCAAATACAAGAATACTACAATTTTCTGGCAGATAAGCGCCATTTGCCAAGCGCACGGCGCCGACCTCCGTACCCCCTTCCGCGAGCTGCCCGAAGAGGCCATCGACGAGATATTCAATGGTTCGGAACGCCCCCTATCCATATCCAACGACAGCATCGGCACAGTCAGTGCTCTCGGCTCTTACGAGGGCCTGCTCAAATATATCGATATGCAGCAGGCCGATGATGCCGGTTCGGCGGCACAACGCTGGAGCGGCCAATTCTACACCCGCCAGGTTTGTCCCGAATGTCACGGCGACCGTCTCAATACTGAGGCGTTGCACTATTTCGTGGACGGCTACAACATAGCCCAGCTTAGCCGTATGGATATCGGCGAGCTGCGCGAATGGGCTGCCACCGTCCTTGACCGCCTCGACAATAAGGATGCACGCATAGCTGCCGAAATCATCAAGGAAATCTCCACCCGCCTCCGCTTTCTGGTCGACGTCGGTCTCTCATACCTGCAACTCTCCCGTGCGTCGGCTACATTATCAGGCGGCGAGAGCCAGCGCATCCGCCTGGCCACCCAGCTCGGCTCCGAGCTGGTCAACGTGCTGTACATCCTCGACGAGCCGTCTATCGGCCTGCATCAGCGCGACAATCACCGGCTCATCGAATCACTCAAGCGCCTGCGCGACGCATCCAACTCCATCATCGTGGTCGAGCACGACAAGGACATCATGCTCGAAGCCGACTACGTCGTCGACATCGGCCCCGGCGCCGGACGCAAAGGCGGCAATGTCGTCTTCGCCGGCACTCCCGACGAGATGCTCCGCGCCGATACCATGACCGCACGTTATCTCAATGGCACCGAGTCAATCCCCACTCCCGCCAAGCGACGCAAAGGTTCCGGAAAGACTCTCCGTCTCCTCGGCTGCACCGGGCACAACCTCAAGAACGTCGACCTCACCATACCGCTCGGCACACTCACATGCGTGGCCGGCGTCAGCGGATCAGGCAAATCATCCCTCATCAACGGCACACTCGAGCCCATACTGAGCCGACACTTCTACAATTCGCTCCGGGAGCCTCTGCCCTACCGCGAGCTTGCAGGCATTGAGAATATCGACAAAGTCGTCACCGTCGACCAGTCGCCGCTCGGCCGCACGCCGCGCTCCAACCCCGCCACATATACCGGACTCTTCACCGAGATACGCTCACTGTTCGTCGGACTGCCCGAGGCAAAAATTCGTGGCTACAAACCCGGACGTTTCTCGTTCAATGTGGGCGGCGGACGCTGCGAGGCAATTTACGGCAAAGGCTACAAGACCCACGAGATTTATTTAATTCCCGATGTGCTCGTGCCATGCGAGACATGTCACGGCCGCCGTTACAACCGCGAGACACTCGAAGTCCGCTTCAAGGGCAAATCCATAGCCGACGTGCTCGACATGACCATCAATCAAGCTTGCGAATTTTTCGCAGGTGTGCCGAAAATCATGAAAAAACTGGAGATTTTGCGTGATATCGGTCTCGGATATATCAAGCTCGGCCAGCCCTCATCGACTCTCTCCGGAGGCGAGAACCAGCGCGTGAAACTCGCTACCGAGCTATCAAAAAAAGACACCGGCAAGACTCTCTTCATCCTCGACGAGCCTACCACAGGGCTGCATTTCGACGACGTGAAAACTCTGCTCGGCATACTCAACCGCCTCGTCGAACGCGGCAACACGGTACTCGTCATCGAGCACAACACCGATGTGCTCCGCGTGGCCGATCATCTCATCGACATGGGCCCCGAAGGCGGACGCGACGGAGGCACCATCATGGCTCAGGGAACTCCCGAACAAATCGCCGCCGGTGATTCCCCGACAGCTAAATACATCTTTGCATAACGGTTTTATATAACATATTATGAAAAAATCAATTCAAATGGCAATTGCCCTGTCACTCATGGCTGCTTCAGCAGCTGCCCAGACACCAAAGGGCGTCGACCCGGCCAACCTTGACACATCGGTGGCTCCGGGTACCGACTTCTACGACTACGCCTGTGGAGGCTGGATGAAAGCACATCCGCTCACCGACGAATACTCACGCTACGGCACATTCGACCAACTTGGCGAGCTCAACCGCACCCAGCTCCGCGACCTCATACTCGGACTCGATGCATCGGCCGTACCCTACGGATCAAATGCTCAGAAAATAGCCGACCTCTATGCTCTGGGCATGGACACAATCCGCCTCAATGACGAAGGCGCCGCTCCCATTCTCGCCGACCTCCGCAAGATAGCCACCACTTCACGCGAAGGCATCATCGACCTCATGGCCACCATGCCCGGCGTCTCAGCCTTCTTCGGCACAGGCGTCGAAGCAGATATGCTTGATGCCGCGAAGACCACGATGTATTGGGGTCAGGGCGGTCTCGGTCTCGGCGACCGCGATTATTACCTCGAAGACACCGACAACGCCAAGCAGGTACGTCAGGCCTACCGTAATTACCTCCACACTCTTGCCAATCTCGCAGGATACGATGACGCCGCAGCCTATCGCCTCGTGGGCAACGTGATGGATATCGAGACTCAGCTCGCACGCGCGGCAATGTCTCGCGAGGAACTCCGTGACCCCGCTGCCGGATACAATCCCATGTCGGCAGCCGACCTTGCCAAGAACTATCCTGCTGTAGACTTCAAACGCTACTTTGCAAAGCAGGGCCTCGCCACTCCCGTCGATACACTCATCGTGGGTCAGCCCAACTCACTCCGCGAAGTCAACGACATCATAGCCAACGCCCCCCTGCAGGCTATCACCGACTATATCACAGCCGGCTATCTCACATCTGCCGCTCCATACCTCGGCAAAGCATTCACCGACGCCGAATTTGCAATGGATCAGGTGCTCTCCGGCGTACAGGAAGAACAACCCCGCTGGAAACGCGCTCTCAGCGTGCCCAACAACATGCTCAGCGAAGCCGTCGGCCAGCTTTACGTCGACAAGTACTTCCCCCCGCAGTCAAAAGCCAAGATGCTCACACTCGTAGGCAATCTTCAGAAAGCCCTCGGCGAGCACATCACCAATCTGCCCTGGATGAGCGACGAGACAAAAGCCAAAGCTCTCGAGAAACTCTCCACTTTCACTGTCAAAATCGGGTATCCCGACAAATGGCGCGACTACTCCGGCCTCACCGTCGACCCCAAGAAATCTTATTGGGAAAACGTACAGCAGGCCATCCTCTTCAATCAGGCATACAATCTCGCCGATTATGGAAAACCCGTCGACAAAGCTCGCTGGTACATGCCCCCGCAAATGGTCAACGCATACTATAATCCGTCGAGCAACGAGATCTGCTTCCCCGCCGGTATCCTGCAGGCTCCCTACTTCAATCCAGATGCCGACGATGCGGAAAATTACGGTGCTATCGGTGTCGTGATCGGTCACGAGATGACTCACGGCTTCGACGATCAGGGTCGCCAGTTTGACAAAGACGGCAACCTCGCCAACTGGTGGACCGATGCCGATGCCGCCGCTTTCACCAAGCTTGCCGACGGCCTGGCCGCACAGTTTGATGCCATCGAGGTCGCTCCCGGCGTACACGCCAACGGTCGTTTCACCCTCGGCGAGAACATTGCCGACCAAGGTGGCCTCCGCGTAGCATACACCGCCTACCACAACGCTCTCGGAAAAGACAACGCCGGTGAAGTCATCGACGGATTCACTCCCGACCAGCGTTTCTACCTCGCATACGCCAACGTCTGGGCCGGCAATATCCGCGAAGCCGAAATCCTCAAGCGCACCAAGACAGACCCCCACTCGCTCGGCCGCTACCGTGTGAACGCTTCACTCCGCAACATCGCTCCCTTCTTCGAGGCATTCAGCATCACCGAAGGCCAGCCCATGTTCCGCCCCGAGGCCGAACGCGTAGTGATCTGGTAATTATTTCAGCCTATTTTTCGAGATAAAATATGACTTTTGCCCAAGTAAAACAGCAATTATATGTGATGCGCAACGGTATCGTGGCCGATTCGCTACGCTCAGCAGGCTGCCCCTATCGTCTGATCTGGGGCCTCAATCTCCCGCAACTCCGCGAGATAGCCGCCGGCATAGGTCACGACCGCGAGCTGGCGCTTGCCCTGCGCGACAACGCCGACCTGCGCGAGAGCCGGCTCCTGTCGTTCCTCATCTTCCCGCCGGAAGATTTTACCATCGATGTGGCCCGCAGCTGGCTCTCGGAGCTCAACTGGAGCGAGGATGCCGACTTGCTCTGCTTCGCGCTCCTCAAAAAAGCCCCGTTCGCAGCTCAGATTGCCGCCGAGCTTTGTGAGGCCGACGATCGCCTCCGCCGTTACGCCGGACTCAGGCTTTGGCTTGCCATAGCATCGTCGGCGCCTCAGACGGCGCTCGAGACAGCCCGCCGCGAAGCCGCCCGCCCCGACGCCCTCACGTCCCTGGCCTCAATGCTTGAGGCTGAGGCCACTTTTCATCTCGAAGAAGACGCTGACCGGTGAACTTTTCCACCTCATGATGTGTTGTTATTGAAAAATACCACACATTATGACTAAGAAATCTTCAAAACGCACAAATGTATGGCTCGCCGTCGGCGCCATCATACTGATAGCACTCCTGATCATCTGGCTCACCATGGCCGACCTCGCAGGTGACACCGATGTAGCAGCCTTCATCACTCCATTGATCTGACAGTCAGCCGCTCCCGCCCGGAGCGGCTGATTTCGTTTCATGAGGCACGTACAAAAAGTTGTAAGTGTGAAAATTTGTTTATAATTTTGCTATCCGAAAGCTTGCACTTGTCACTACAAGCCCACACATATAATATATAAACTCATTACATACTTATGAAATCTCGATTTCTGAAGCTCTTACTTGCTATCATGTGCCTCTCGTGCGCAAATGCGGCCTACGCACAGTTCAATCTCAAAAAAGGTATCGGCGGCGTTGCAAAAGCCGTGCAGGCCTTCACGCTCACCGACGAGCAGATGGCTGCCTACGTCAAGGAATCAGTCGACTGGATGGACAAAAACAACCCCGTCCTTCCCGATGATGATCCTTATACAATCCGTCTCAACCGCCTCGTGGAAGGCATCACCGAAGCCGACGGCATACCCTTGAACTTCAAAGTGTACAACGTCATCGACGTCAACGCATTCGCATGCCCCGACGGTAGCGTGCGCGTATTCTCATCGCTCATGGATATCATGGACGACGACGAACTCCTCGGCGTAATCGGCCACGAAATCGGCCACGTGCTCAAGCGCCACTCCAAGAACGCCTTCAAGACACAGCTCCTCACAGGCGCTATGAAAGACGCCGTCGCTTCCACCGGTGGCGTAGCCGCTGCCCTCACCGAGTCACAGCTCGGCACCCTCGGCGAAGCCCTCATCAACGCCAAGTACTCTCAGAAGCAAGAGGCTGAAGCCGATGATTGCGGCTACGATTTCCTCGTGCAGAACGGCAAGAACCCCTGGGGTATCGTCATGTCTTTCGAGAAGCTCCAGAGCCTCGAGGGCAACTCCGGCCAGAAGGCAAGCGCCGTCTCCAAGATGTTCTCATCTCACCCCGAGACACAGTCACGTATCGATAAACTCAGCAAACGCTGCAAAAAAGACGGCTTCGTGCGCCCCACAGCCACAGCCGCCGAGTGATATATCATTCTCTGAACAAAAATCGGACGCTCCTGATTGCGGAGCGCCCGATTTTTGTTTTGTGCTGCTTATCCTTTCAATACCCGAGGCAGTGTGTGAGATATTCTCGTGCAGTGGCCCAGGGCAGATACAACTCGCTGCTGTTGGGCTGCAGCGGCACCGGAGTCTCATTGAGGTCCACACGCAGGTAATATTTACCCGATTTCGTCGACTTGAAGAGTATCATCTGCAGGTTGGCCGCCATCGGCACCACATAGAAGTCGCGCCAGTGCTGAGCCACGGTATCAAAATAATTGGTCATGTAGTAACAGCCGCTCAGGCGCATCAGCGAAAGCAGCGGCATGAGTGTCTCAGCATGCCCGAAGCGCAGGCATGCCGCATCAGTGCTCGCTCCCGAGATGAAATTATCGGTCGTGGTCACAAGATCAAGCAAGAGATCCGATGCTATATCAGCCGGGATAGTCGAGATGGTCGTGGCCGTGCGCTGGAGATATTGGCGCAGATTGAAACAAGCCCACAGAGCATTGAATTCCTCCCGGGTGAAATAAGCCGACGCATCGGCCTCAAGCGACATAGCCGCACATCCGGCCACGACGTAGTAGGCCGTCAGCGACATCTCACGCTGCTCCTTATCGTCCTTGAAAGGATAGCGCTCGCCGAAAAGCTTTCGTGCCGGAGCTGTCGGACATATCATATCATACACGCTTTCGTATGCCTCCTTCGTGGCGTCGCTCCTGCGGAATTCGATATAAGATTCGTCGATATCAAACGGACGCATGAGGGCTGAATTTACACGCCCGCTCGATGTGGTGAAATTGATACGGTTGTCCATGCGGTCGAGCTGGTGCACGAAACTGAACATGCTCATCATGCAACGCGGCGAATATGATGAAATGGCCGAAATCGTGGCTCCGCCCTTGGCCTTCGAGAATGCTTCTCCGAAATTGTAGAACATACGGGTGGCTATCGCACGCTGCTCCGCCATCCCGAGCGAATCAAGCGCACCCCATTGGCCATCACTGCGTGCCATCACCGTCTCATTGAGCTTCTGCAAGCGGCGCCCGGCCGGAGTGAGCGTATTCAGGGAATCGGCTTTTGCGAGCCACTTGGCCAGCTTGAGGCAATTGGCTGCCGAGGCCGGATAGCGTGCCCCGTGGCGCCCCACATGATTGATAAATACCGGCACCAGCGTATCCGGAAAGACGGCGGGATTGATTTCCGTGGGATACGGCATCAGCGAGCCGCGGCACTGCGAGTAGGTGTAATCAGTGCTCCACGGATCGGCCGCCCGCAGCCCCAGCACAGCTCCGAGAGCTATTATCAGCGAGATGATTTTGTACATAACATTATTATATATATATTTGTAAACGCAAAATTAGCGTTTTTTATTACGAGATTGTGAAAAATGAATAATATTAATGAAGAAATCGCCCGCCTCGACGCCCTCATCGCCCAAGGCGAAGTATCTGACAGGGAATACCTGCAGCGCGGTATGTTGCGCTGGAAGATAGGCGACCGCGCCGGTACCATCACCGACTACGAGACCGCCGTACGCCTCAACCCCGACTCACCTGCCGCGCAGGCCCTCGAGATGACCCGCGACATCATGGATTTCTACGACCACTCCCGCTACAATCCATGAGCGACTTTTTTTTGAAAAAAATATGATGGAAATTTGGTTTATAACGTAAACCATATTATCTTTGCAACTGAAAACAGAGCGGAAACGCGCGACCGCTCATTTTTTAGATATTAATGGTTTATATTCTAAACCGCTTTACAAACCCTCAAACTTTCAGAATATGGAAGACAAAAAAATCAACGAAAGAGAGAGCATCGAGATAATAACCTCTATGATCGCACGTACCAAAGAGCGCTACAATCTCGGCAACGGCAACATCATGCTCATGTGGGGCTATGTCACCGTGGCAATCAGCGTACTTGTGTGGGTTCTGCTTGCCCTCACCCACAATCCGGCCGTCAACTGGCTGT
>CANSGE010000116.1 GCA_947646295.1 uncultured Bacteroidales bacterium | reverse complement strand
CATGCTTGAGCAGATTTACCGGGCCATGACGATCAGCCGCGGCGAACCGTACCACCACGACTGACGATACGACCGTATGTTGAGAACTTTTATAGATACACAATGTTATAATTCTATAAAAAACCTCAACATCTTATGAAAAAGCTTTATCCCCTCTTAGCAGGCACTGCATTGTGTGCCACTCCGGCCACGCTTCTCGCTCAGGATTCGTCCTACGTCGAGCCATCGGCGCATATCGAACTCTCCAAGACCACGCCCGAGATCCATACAATCCTCTCAAAAGCACGTCCGGTAGAGCCGCAATCCGTCTCAGTCCCCAAATTCGTCATCAGAAGCACCAACAATAAGTTTATCTTTGCTATCGGTGGCCATATCAACCCTATCATCGGTTGGGATCTCGGCAACAACCTATATGAACAAGATGACGCAGGACTCAATTTCACGACAGCCGCGATACCCTTTCCCTCGCGTCATGGAGCTAAAAGCGACTTTTTCATCAACGCGCTCAACACTCAGATCGATTTTCAGATCGTGGGATTCGGCGGCACAGAAAACGCAATCACCGCCTACGTAAAAATCGGCACCAACAACAATGATGCCCATATCAAGCTCAAACGCGCTTATATCAATTATCGGGGATTTACGGCCGGACAAGTCGCCACACTCATGGAAGACGGCGACGCATGCCAGCCCACCACGATAGATCCTCAGGGCCCTTGCGGTGAAGTATCCACTACGGTATTTGAGGTAAACTACAAATCACCCTCGTACAACGGATTCCAGTACGCCGTAGGTGTGAGCAAGCCCTCATACTACTCCTCCAATGGTGTGTACCTCGGATACGACCACCCGCGCTACCGTGGCGAACAAGTAGCCGACGTTTCAGATGTGTCGCAGGCCGCACCCGATGTGCCCGCTTGGATTCAGTACGGCAAAGGTGGCAATCGCGTGCGCCTCTCTGCCATGCTCCGATGCTTCAAATACCGCGACCTGATCGCCGACAAGCTCCGTTACCTCGTAGGATATGGCGTGATGCTCAGCGGCAATCTTCAGCCATGCGACGCTGTGAACATATGCTATCAGGCTGCCTATGGTCGCGGATTCGGTGCATATATCCAGGATATTGCAGGCATGCCTCTCTCCTTTACACCATCCAACGACAATATCGGCCATATGAGCGCCAATCCTATGATGGGGCTTGACCTCGGTGCGACATTCAATCTATCCAAGAAATGGCAAATCAACGTCGTTGCCTCCCAAGCCCGTATATGGAACGTCAGCAGCTACTGCACGGCAGCCGATGCCACCGCAAATTATAAATACGCACTCTACGCAGCCGGCAACATCTTCTACAACATCACCCCATATCTCCAGTGGGGCATGGAATACGTATGGGGACGCCGCATGACATGGAATCAAGGCGGAGCCAACGACAGCCGCATACAGACCCAGATCAAGTTTACGATATAACCACCCTGCTCTCAGGCGATTGGAAATTTATACTCATTTTTTATCATAAAATACTTGCATATATCAAAAATAAGGTATAACTTTGCACTCGCAATCCGGTTCCATGGCCGAGTGGTTAGGCAACGGTCTGCAAAACCGTGCACAGCAGTTCGATTCTGCTTGGAACCTCCACGAGACCCGCTTCAATGCGGGTCTTTGTCGTATACGGCAGATTATCAGCAGTTTACTTACGCCACTGTCGGTAGTCAATTTTTAAAAATCGTCGATACAATGCTACCTCAGTATCAATGAGTTAGCAAAATTGTCGGCACAAAAGTTGGCACAAAATAAAATGGCTAAAGTAAAAATCAAGCGACGAAATGAAAAAGAACGCGCGGATGGCCGTAGCGCATTATATGCCATACTCAACATCCAACGGATCAAAGTCCGCATCCCCTTGAATATTGCTGTAAAAGCCGAGGAATGGGATGAGATTGAAGAACGCGTTAAAGGGCGGAGTCAAACCGCAAAAGATCATAATTTGATCATCACAAATACTAAAGCTAAGATATCCGATATTTTGGTTCGGGCACGCTTGAGCGGAGAAACGCTTACAAAAGAAAGCTTCTTGGCTTTATACAACCGCCCCGGTGAAACAATGAACTTTATTGATTATGCGCACCACCATCTTGAAGAACTCAAAACGGCAATGCAGCCTGAAACCATAAGGCACCATAAAGCAGCGCTCGCAAAGCTCGAACACTATTCCCCACGGCTTCAAATAAGCGAAATCACACCGGAATGGCTTCGGGTATATGCTGCATATTTACGTAAAGTACATAATAATAATCCCGGGACCATAGGTAAGAATATGGGAATCATAAGGATGCATTTTTATGCTGCCATGAGAGCAGGTAAAGTCAAGTTTAATCCTTTTGAATTTTATAAAATACCGTCTTCGGATCCGACTGTCGTTTATTTGAACGAGAATGAATTAAACTTGCTTACGTCTCTATATAGATCTCAGGCTCTTAAGGACAACGAACAAGAAGCTCTAAGATTCTTTTTATTTATGACTTTCACGGCTATGCATATATCTGATGCCAGATCTTTACAAATCGAACAGATTTTTGATAATGAGATTCATTACCGACGCATGAAAACACATACTTCTGTAATTATGCCATTATCAAAACCGGCCTATCAGCTTGTAGAATTCTATAAATCTGGCCGCACCCGCGGCAATTTATTCCGTAGCTTACCATCCGATCAGGCCTTCAACCGCTTGATTAAACGCGTATGCAAGCGAGTCGGGATCAATAAAGCTGTTAGCGCAAAGACGGGACGTCATACTTTTGCAACATTATATTATAAAAAGAATTCCGGCGATATCGGCACTCTCTCTAAATTGTTAGGGCATACATCTGTGACTACTACAATGATATACGCTCATATAATGAAAGATAGCCGAATCGCCGGAGTCTCAGCATTCAATGACATGATGTAAATGAACGATATTATTCGGCGCGGACGAGGGTGTAGCGCTTGGCGGAGATTTTGGCGCGGTCGGCGGTGGTGAGTTTGTCGTATGCCAGGGGGTTGAGCTTTATCTGTGTGGCTTTGGGGGCGGGGTACGATGTAGTGATGAGTGAGTAGATCATGTCGTCGTAGTCCCAGTCATAGTATCCGTTGGCTGAGATGAGACCGTTGAAAAATTCTTTGCCGTGCTTGCCGAGGTTCTTGAAACGGCCCGTGGCTTGCTCGGAAAGGAATGTCTGTGAGTTGTCGTTTATGAAGCCAAAAAGGTTGTCGGCTGAGCTGAGGTCGAATGTCGGGTATTGCCGGACGTGCAGCAGACCTGTGGCGAATTGCATAAAGGTGGTAACCTTGGACGTGTCGCCGAAATCGGGGAGGCGTTCGAGGCATGTGGGGTAGGATTTGTTCCACCAGAAGGATGCGAAGTTGTTGAGGTCGACGAGGTTTGGCATATGCCAGTGGCCGTCGATCGAGCGCAGGCGCTGTGTGCCGGATCCGTAGCGTGTGAATAGTTCGAGGGATGTGATGGAGTCCATGCAGGTAAAGCCGGACATTGTGATGGGGGTGGCTTTGTTGAGCTGGGCGTTTGTCATGCCGATGGCTTCGTATGCCATGTCGCAGCCGACGCCCATAGAGACGTGCCGGATGCCGGTGAGGTTGAGGTAACGGATATGATCGGCGTTGTATAGCCAAAGGTTGTCGCGGCCCGGGTCGCCGGGGGTGCAGTCGAGGTCGGAGCGGCGCAGGATGCCGCCTGTGGTGTGGTAGAAGGCAGGCGTACCGATGGAAATGTCGGCTATGTTGGCGATGTCGAGGAGGCAGATAGTGGCTTCCTGGTTGACGGATTCGGGGGTGTCGGGGTCGTGGATGAGGAGGATGTCGGGGAGGATGCGTGCGACGGCGGATTCGCCGGCGGCGTCGAGGATGCGGCGGGGAAGGTCGGGGATAGCTTCGCCGGCGATGTCGGCGAGGGTGGCCAGGTCGGCGCGGGTGTCCTCAAGGTCGGCGGTGAGTGTGTCGACGGTGTCGCGGAGACGGGCGATTTCGTCGGTGAGTGTGTCGCTGAGTTGTGCGATCTCGTCGCGGAGTGCCTGCTGGAGCTGGTCGGAATCGGCTACGGTGAGAAAGCGGCGGTGGCGGTTGCCGTCGAGGAATTGGTAAAGTACGCGCTCGCACCGGTAGATGTTGTTGCGCCGGGCGTCGGATGTGTTGTATGTGAGGAGTGAGGGGTCGGTGGTGTCGAATGTGCCGGCGCGGAGGTAGCCGAAGCGGTCGAGGGCACTGGCGAAGTATATGCCGTCGGGGCGATCGGCATTTGTGGCAGCGATCTCGCCGGGGGTGGAGCCGGTGAGGATGCCGGCGAAAGGCAGGATGCCTACGGAGGTGCGCAGGTCGGTGATGCGGTCGGCGATGGCCGTAGAGATCGCTGAGAAAAAGTGGGCGGCTATTTTCTCCGGCAATTCTTCTATTATGGTACTTTCAATTACATCATCATCAACCGCTACTATACGGGCTAAATTTTTAACAGACCCTGTAAGTTTGCGTACTCTATTGATCAGTCCGGCGGTCTCTTGCACAACATCCGGCAATTTTTGTTCAAAATCCATGTATTATTTGTTGAAAATGAATTTATTTTATATCTTTGCAGTGCCCAGCCGGTGTTGTTGAAGACGGACGCGACTGCAATCCAGAGACATACCTCGCGGGGCATTTTTTATTTTTCAGCCTAATGGACGGCAAACGAGAATTTTTCTTTTGTAAGTATCATAAACATAGCTGAAATATCTCCAAGGCCCTTTTTCACCACGCCGATATAGCCGAGCGCGTACCACGCCACAATGAGGCACATGTAGTGAACGACGCCAACGGTCAGATGTGGGACGATAGGGTCCACTTTTTCTACGTTTAAATTGAACTTCAAGACGTCTGAAATGATGTGAAGCATCGGTAATAGCAAATGAATAGCGGTTGCTGTCATTTCCATGCTGACGACATTGATCACCATCGTGCATCGAGGAGATTGTAAATGTTGCCAACAGATCGTTTCCGGGATCATAAGCCAACCTTGATTTACCGGCAATGATATTTGAGGGTTGACTTTCATTATTGTTGTCGAGATCTTCGCTACTTCGTCCGAGAGCTTCGCCAAGTTTTTCGTTGACTTTTCGTATAACATCGGCATAGATATCAGTATCATGGATTACCGCAAAGGGTAGATCCAGATTGACCTCTACGTTACAAGGTGTACAACATGGCCGTGCGACCAATTCAATACCTAAGTCGTAATATCGGCTCACCAACTGAGCATTATCCCCGAAGCCTTCATGCGGTATTTGATAATCGACTTTTGCGATTAGTTTACCCGGCATTAGCCCGTGATGGTCAAACGAAATCAATATCACACCCTCTTGCGGACCTACGCTCCATCCATGAGCTATCCCATCTTTTTGAGCAAAAATAATTTGCCGTGTTGAGCTGTCTGTGAATATACGACCTACAAAATCAACTTCCGGGACAGGACATGTTTTACCGTTCGAATCAACAAATTTGATCGAAAGTCTAAAGTCGTCTTTATAATATTTTCGTACACACATGTTATATTAATTATGGCATTTTTTGTTTGATAGCTTCGTTGATTTGCGCTTTCAGACTTTCAGCTTCTTCTGCTGAAATTTCTTGCCATTGATCGGGAGTGTCGTCTTGGGCAAGCGTTATTTCCGTGGCTAGCACTCGCGCTTCTATGGGAATGCCCGGATCTGATTGAGTGAGAAAATTGCCCACAACAGAGGGCGTAAGAGTTACGAGAGTGACAGATGAAGTTTCCATTGTAAAGAAGTATTAAAAGTTCGTGATTTAGCTGGTAAGAGTATTGCGAATGGCGTCTATCTGTGACTGTAAAGTTTCGACAGTCTTTTTTAGCTTATTTATTTCGCCTGACACTTCCTCCCGCGAAATAAAACTTTGTAATTCGGAATCATCAATCCCGAGGTAATACAGATACTCACCATCTGTATATATATGTGGTCTATTATTATATTCACCGATAGGAATACTGTCATCAGGGCATATAAACTGCCCGGTTTTGCTTACATAGTATACACCTTGAAGGTCAACGGCGTCAGCTTCAGAATTTACAATTCCGTCAAAGCGCAAGATTTTCAATTCTTCCAACGAAGCAAGACGAGAATTTATACTGTTGAGGTCTTTATCAGTCATAAATTCATAATAGCTGCCGGTAGACATGAATTGGTACAGCTTCCTTCCATAACGATATAAATGTGAAGCGCGGCCATCTGCAAGGTTGTACTCATCCTGATTATCGAGAGACGCCGGGTCAAAATCGCCGTTGTTGAAATATCCGAAGAGCTTTAGACCTGGAGAATAATATATGCCGGGGGCCTTCGAGGAGTTTATCTGACCAATTTCGCTATACGTATTTCCTGAAATGAATCCGTCAAACGATAGGATACCACAACCTTTAGCCTGTGCTTCAATCCCTTTGGAAAGACTTACTAAAGCGTCTGTTATAGCCGTCGGTATACATTCTTGCCACTTTGTCCAGCAACCTCGCTCCACATCTAAGGTCGGCGCCATGAAGTTATACGAACGGTAAAAACGGTTGAGTACTTTGTCGTTATGCTCATTTTGGATAAGAATACCGTTATTAAAGGAACAATGTGTTTCAATGATTTGAGTTAATAGGTGACCCATATTATCACCTATGACGTGGAGGACACCAATCAAACTATAGTTATCCATCACAAGATACATTGTTTGCAAAGGATCGTCGGTATCTTTATTGACAAGGGAAGACATATCGTCAACTCCTCCCATCGTATCGATATCCTTAATATCGATTACTTTGGGGGTAAATTGATACGGTTGAGGAGACTGTTCGTTGTCTGAACCAATGTTTTTATATCTCATATTGAGATAATCAAGCACTCGAGCGATCATCTCGTTCGTCACACTCTCGGCTTCATCTGTATTTCTAATGAACGATATAAGATCATCAATAATCTTTTGTGTTGTTTCTGCCATAATGATTTTAATTGAATTGTTTGCTGAACTGCCGGGAAAATACTCTTGGACGTTTCATTTCTGAATTATCCGTTAAATCTTCCATAATATTCATGTCAGATTCTGCCAAAGAAAGTTTGATTGCAACTTTCTCAGGTGTCTGAGGAAACGCCTTGTATTCTAATGTTTCTACTGACGGAATGACTTTAAGCGTCTCCGGTGTATAATCAAGTAAGTACACTTCATCGCTACCTATCATATCCATTATAAAACGTATTTTCTCAGGACGTTCTACTCCGGCGTCAATTGAAAAGGATTGGGTGCGCGGAATTCTGTCTCGATCACTGATAAAATCCTGTGTTACACTATCAAGACGTTTAAATGTTGAATCTTCATCATCTTCATACGTTGCGGATATCGTCAATTCTCCTAAAATTTCGATTATTTCAAACACTCCGAAAGAATTTCTGAACTTCAAACGGTATCTCTCTTTAGAAACGTCTGATAACCCCAATACTATCCGACAAGAATAATTGTTGTCAAGATACACATCAAATACACTTGCTATGACGCCGTATTCATCCATAAACCACTTACGTACGGTCGCTATATCAAGCGCCCAAATACCTGCATCGTCAAAGCCTATTGACAGCGTATTATTTGTAAGTAATTCCTTGATTGTAATTGAAAGCCCTCTCTTACTGATCAAGAAATAAAGTGGGTACAATTCCATCTCATTGATTACTATACGCCAACTTGAGGTCCGGGTGGTCATGAAAAAATTACACCCGGAATTAAAAAAACGGCTTTTGAAT
>CANSGE010000115.1 GCA_947646295.1 uncultured Bacteroidales bacterium | reverse complement strand
GGAAGTGCCGAGGCTACTTCATTGAATAATTTTTCTGTTTCGTATTGAGCTATTCCCATTGGCTGAGTTATACCTCGTAGAGCAAACTCCACCTTCTTGTTGCTTTTACTCCGGCACAATAATAATCCGATTGATGGATTGTCCTCAGGAGATTTCACATACTCATCAACGGCGGAAATATAAAAATTGAGTTTACTGACAAATTCCGGGATGAATTCAACAGCTTTCAATTCGATGACAACATAACAATGAAGCTTGACATGATACATCAATATATCAATATAATAATCCTCCCCATCGACGACAACATTGTATTGGCGGCCTATGTATGAGAAACCTCTTCCCATCTCAAGCAAAAAATCCGTGACTTTACATGCGAGCTGATTCTCAATGTCTCTTTCATGTTGTAAGGCCATCGTTCCGATAAAACTGAATACGTACGGATCCTTAAATGCATACTTTGCCAAATCAGATTGCACTGAAGGAAGAGTAGTATTGAAATTATTGATAGCTTTGCCTACAGAGGCCATGTATCCGCTCGCGTATTTGCTAAGCATTACATCTGTACTCCATCCATTTTTACTCGTTTCAAGTATGTAGAAAGCGCGCTCTGCCTCATTCTTGATTTTAGGGAGGATGGATATATGGTGATACCAACTGATCACCGTAAGTGGAATCTCTACATATTCGCCGTCTGTGCTCAATTCTGCAAGTGCCACTTGCGAAATTGGCAATCCCTCAAATTCTGCAAGTGGCACTTGCAGAATTGGGAATTTGGGATATGCGGCTGCGAACCTTCTCATATAGTGAAGGTTACGTACTGAATATCCCTTATCGTTGGGAAAGCTCAGAGTCAAATCCTTTGAAAGTTGTTCTATTACTTGTTTCCCCCATCCAAACTCTCGTTGCTTTCGCAGAATATCATTACCGACACTCCAGTTAGAGCTGCAGCATATCGGTATTTACATGGAGGGCTGCATTGAATTTGGCTGATTCGATACGGTGTACAATTTCTTGTCTCCAATCATTATAACCGGAGGGGAGAGGTATTCTATTATTATGGGGTGTAGTCATATTCCGCAAAGTTAATAAATTTTCGTGAGCGAACATATAAGTTTAAATTTTTGTCCATCCCCAATACTTGATGCCATAAAAATGAGGTCACTCAGTGTTAAAATCCACGGTTCTCAACATTTGTTGAGATTTTTTATTTTTAGAAACTTTATCTTTGCGCCGTATTTAAAGTAAGATTATGATGAAATTCAGTTTCTTTATAATGCTTGTAAGCGTATGTCTCACTTCATGTACATCTCCACATCTCCCGGCATTCTCTACACAAACGTGGCATGTGGATGCTTACACCGGAAATGCCGTCAGCTCTGCAGGGCTTGAAGTGGCTTTCGGCGCGGAATGGATGATCACTGATACCACTCTCATACAGACATCTGCCCGGATGGCGGACTTTCCGAAATTGGCGGATTTTCTGGCAGCCGGAATCGCTCAATTCCCTGAAATTGCAGTCGATTCAGTGTTGTTTTACAATCCTCATCGCGGCCTCTTGTTTGCGACCTATCATCAGCTCAGGCCACTGAAGCCCGCTACAGAAATCTGTCTGTATGATGAGCCGGGAGGTGCTTATAGTCCGGAATTTGCCAAATTATTTGGCCGACAGTACACCCACATGGATGACAGTGGCTGGGAGAACGGCCCGGAGAATTCGGTCTACACCAATGCTCACTATCGCCCCGCTAAAAAGCAGATTGTGTCGTTGCAGCGTATACCCTTCAGAGATTGCAATATTGCGGTCTTTCAGATTTGGGCCACGGGAGCCAAGGGTAGTGGGCACCCCGGGGATTATCCTCCTGGCACATTCTGGAACATCGACCTTGGTGATACCGACAACATCGAAATAGTCTCCGCAGCCCTGCAGGCCTCCAGAAACCTTGCAGTAGAAAACTTGAAAATATCACTCCTCAATAAATAATATAAATTAAAAGATACGATGAGAACACTCCTTTCATTTGTCCTGATATTCCTGATCATCCTCGCGGCTGTAGCGCAGGACTCGGCTGATACTTTGGCAACACAACAATTGCAGGAGATTGTCATACAGGCCCCGAGAGTCATACGTAAAGCCGACATGGATGTATATCATCCCTCTCAGTCGGCCGTAGAACATTCCAAAGACGGCCTGCAGCTGCTTGGCAATCTTATGATTCCCACGCTTTTTGTCAATGATGCCCTTGGCACCGTGACATCCGGCGGCCGCGACGTGCAGGTGCGCATCAATGGTCGTGAAGCTACGATCGAACAAGTGCAACAGCTTTTACCCGAAACAATAAAGCGTGTCGAATGGATCGACAATCCGGGCTTGCGCTATAACGGCGCAACAGCTGTACTCAATTTCATCATATCCAATCCTTTGGCCGGCGGCTCCCTGATGACCGACGCCCAACAGGCCCTCAATGCCGCATGGGGTAAATACCGCACCGCGCTGAAGATCAACAATGGTCGTTCGCAATGGGGCGCTTCCGCCAATTTCAAACTCACCAACCATATGTCGGCCTACCGCGAATATCGCGAAACATTCTTGCTCCCCGACGGGTCCGCGATTGAGCGCACTGAACGACCCGACGGAGGCTATCTGAGCGATACATACGGAGGCCTCCAGCTTGATTACAGCTATATCAAACCGGATACGACCGTCTTCTGGGTAGCTCTCCACGGATACAAGCAATGGCCCGAAGCATCACTTTATCGCAGCATCATGTCGCAGACCGATGGCCTGACCGACGTTCTGATAAGCGACTTTGATACCCAAAATGGTTTTACTCCGTCATTCGCGGCATATTGGGAGCAGCATTTACCACATCGCCAACTCATAGCTGTGGACTTCAGCGGGTCGCTATACAACGGTCGCACCAAGCGCGACTACTCTGAGCAGGAAGATGCCGGAAGCGGTGCCATGCTCTCCCAGGTCCATACCTCAATAAAAGACCGCAACCAGGCATATGGTATAGAGGCCGACTATATTAAAAATTGGTCTCAATCGAAATTCACTGCCGGAATAAGCTACAAGGCCAACCGCAACCGCTCCATCTACGAGAATCTCGGCGGAGAGATATTCCATCAGCGTCAGGACAGGCTATATTTCTTCGGGGAATACTTCCGGCGCATCCGCAACGTATCATTGACAGCGGGTGTCGGCGCCCAATACACATCGTTCAAGTTCCGGGAGACCGGTCAGGGGAATGACTCGTGGAACATCCGCCCGCAGTTTACCTTCGCGTATCGCCCCTGTCAGACACACCAGCTGCGTCTCAATTTCACATCGTGGCAGACACCTCCGACCTTGGCCGAAACGAATATTGTGCCACAGCAGGTCGATGGTTTTCAGTGGGTGCAGGGCAACCCCGACATCCATACATCCCGTTCGTACATGCTCACCCTCAATTACAATTACGACATAAAGCGCCTCTCCGGCTCATTCGGCATACGGGCGTTCAGTAGTCCCGACGCAATTGCTCCATACAGCTATTGGTCAGATGCGAAGCTCATGACATCCTACGAGAACAGCGACGGCTTGCAGAATCTTTCATTTTGGATCGCACCGAGCATCGAGATTGTGCCCGGATGGATTTGGCTCCAGGCCATGATTCAATACCGCGCCGAGCGCATGAAAGGCACCGGATACCGATTATACAATCACGATTGGAGTGGACAGGGAGCCATAGTGTTGCGTCACTGGGGATGGCAAATGCTGGTGTTGTATCAGCGTGCGCAGCGTGATCTCTGGGGACAGAAAGTATCCTGGGGCGAAGACGTATCGCTCATCGAACTCGAATACAATTGGAAGAAATGGCAATTCGGGGCAGGAGTGATATGTCCATTTACGAAATATGATCAGGGAGCACGTTCCTATGACCCCTATCACACTTACGACAAACATATACGCATGACCGATTACCCCAAGGTATATCTCTCCGTATCGTACAATCTGCAGTGGGGACGCCAACGCAGAGATGCCCGTAAGATTGTGAACGCCGAAGCCGAAGTCACAAAATCCTCCGCCGCCGGCCGATAGTACGGTTTCAAAAAAGAAAAATTCCGCCTGCAATATAGGCGGTATAGGGAGGGCGCTTGAGAGAATCGCTTTGCGAAGCGCCCCCGGAGTGCTACCGCTCTCCCTCGGGGTGGCCGAGGGGCCCGGAAAAGCAGCGGACTCCGGCTCTATCATCAGGATAGATCCGAAGTCCGCTGTCTATGTTAGCGATATACGCCCTCAATGGGTCGAGATTACAAGCTCGACGGCTTGCCGCATTAGCGCGACGGCGCGGTGGCGCCGGAACACATAAAGAAAATCCCCGACAATCGCTGCCGAGGATAATCTATGTTGTATGATTAGCTGTTTATTTCAGGATTGCAGATTCAATAGTGCCCGAACCAGATATTTCGTTATTTCGTTGCACTTTCTTGCCATATCCAAATGTATATGTGGCTGAGAATTGGAAACGCATGTGCTCGCTTGTGCTATACTCTTGTCGATTAAAACTGTAGTTCCTGCTATATAATTCCTGTCGGGAGGATTCCCATGATGAACGAAGAAAATTATATGCGGTAGCCGACAGTCTCCATGCACCTTTTCCCCATCCTAACTGAATCTGGTAACTTGATGGTGTGCGTGTCTTCATCCCGGATTCATCAGGGATATAAGTGCTTGGTGTCATGTACCATCCGAACATATAGAAGTTTCCAAAATACCAAGTCAACTGAGCAGAGCAGGTTATTTCATTTAACGAAAGAGAATACTCTCCAGAAATTGATCTATACCAATATTGAGGGTGAACTTTTGCTATCAACTTACCTCCAAGGAATTTGGCTGATCCGCTAAAGCCAACCATAGCAACATCATAATTGCCTCCGTTGATATATTTGCGGAGCATGGTGCCATCCGGTGCAACAGGACTGTATAGCGTGACTACCCGGTCGCGTTCTGTGTAATAATATGTGTCGGCCGCAAGTTGCCATTTATTGTTGGGCAACCAAAGATATTGCAGGCTAATGTGATGTTTCCAGAAATTATTGAGGTCCGGATTGCCGGAATACCACATAAGTTCGTCCTGCTGCAACATGTTCGGACTCTTCTGATAAGTGCTTGGAATCTGTTTGCCAAACGCCCATGTAAATTCAAATTGGTTCTTGTCATTAGGCGAGAAAGTTCCGAATATGTTTCCTTGTGGATAGGTATCAGTTATTTTCGTGTCTGTCAGATTTGTATTTGCATATACCCATGTAAATAATGTGCCGGCGGTCCATTTAGGTTGAATAAACGTATATCTGAGACCACCTACAAGTCCCCATACATCATATTGTTGTTGAGAGGGTGAACTTCCAAGATAATCTATAGATGAACGATAATATTCTCCTGCTATCAAGGGCATTATACTATTGTGTTGGTTGGGATTCCAGACAAGGGTAGGTATTACACGCACTTGATGATTATCCTCTCTTGCATCGTTGACTATTGATATATTATCTTCTGCATAAAGATAATTCTGTTTATTATGGCCGTATTGATATAGACCTTCTATATTCAGTGCAAACTTCTCGTTAAACGATGCGTATGTCTCAAAATCGTAAGTTAGCCCCCAATTATGATTTGACGCGATCGTTGAAGCTTTTGAAGAAGGAAGAAAGTCATCTTTATAAGATAACTGACTTTCAAGATTATTGCGCGGAATAGAGGTGACATTAAAAGATAATTTGTTTGCTATCTGAACTTTCTGAGACGAATACATTGCTCTAAAAGCGATGTCGTTACTGTTGTTGCGATAGCGTGAGGATAAGGGTGAGGTAATTCTCTCAACAGTTTGTTCTCCCTCACTAAATAGATTTGGAAAATGAAATGTCTCAACAGATTGCACCCCATTGTGACGGGCAGTGAGATATTTTTCGTCTGCGAAAAGGTCATAACTCATGGCTTTGTATGCAAACTTCGAGTAAACAGAGCCTTCTGTACGGTTAACTCCAAACCACTTGTTACCGGTGATTTTTGTATAACCACCCCATTCGTATTTTTGTACGGTGAAATTTACCACATATTGAGCACCTTTGAAACGGGGATCCTGCGGATACATCAGATACTCAACTTTTTTGACATCGGTAGGTCGCAGACCGGTCAAATCTTGTTCCGTGGCGGCTACATAGTTGATATATATAGCCACACTTTGTCCTGATAGAGTCTTGACATTGAAGTTCCCGGGTTGTACTTCAAGCTGTGGTATTGCCATCTGGCTAAGAAGAGAGATAGCATCTGTCGCTGAATTTTTCTGGCGAGCCAGCGGAATGTATGTTGATGCTGAGGATGAAGTGCGCTGCATTCGTGCCTCTACAACCACTTCATTAAGCTCTTGAGCTGTGATGGTGTCAAGGGCTTCATTCTGTGCCAATGCCAGGATTGGAAACAATGTCATCAGTATTGTTATTATTGTCTTCATATTGGTGATGTTTTTATTTCTGATGCAAAGTTACAGCCGTCGAAAATTCCTTGCCATACCCAAAAGTGTACTTATGAAGTTGAGGGTAAAAATATACACTTTTGGGTATGGTACAGGCTTGGGGCTTTATCTAATTTTGCATCAGATAAAAAATGATATGACAAGCGAAGAAAAGAATAAGATTGAGAGCTGCCGGATAATGATAGTCGGCAATGGTGATTTTGCAGACGCTATCAATACGGCTTTGCTAAAAATCGGGTTCCACAATATTATATATGTGGAAGCTCCGACGGAGTCTGCCGATATTGCTGTTGATGTGGCGATGAATGGAATATCGGCCCGGTTGGGCGGTAAATTGCCGGTCGTATATCCGTTTGATTTTATCGAGGGTGGCGCGGCTATGGTTGTGCTACCCGATGATAAGGTTGAATTAGAGGCAAAGGGCGATGTGCGCCTGTGTGCCGCAAAGTATATGTCGGGGTATTGCGCGTTTTGGAATATTGACAACAGCGACTGGTTGCGCGTGGTATTACCGAGGATTGAGCAGGGCGAACAATCAGCAAAGGCGCAGCAAACAGCAGCCTGTATCTGCGCCCGGATATTGGCTAATATCGCAGTTGGGCGCGATGTGAAGCACTTTCCGCGCTTCTATTTAGCGGAGAGCTTGTAGTGGAGAGTGGAGAGTAAATTTAGCGGAGAGCTTGTAGTGGAGAGTGGAGAGTAAATTTAGCGGAGAGCTGGTAGTGGAGAGTGGAGAGTAAATTTAGCGGAGAGCTGGTAGTGGAGGGTGGAGAGTAAAATTAGCGGAGAGTGAAGGGTGAAGAGGAACTATATTTTTGTAAGTAGATTCTTCCTTAGACCATTTATCATTTTTGCTATCTCAATTATTTTAGCTCTGATTTGATTCAATTCTTCGATAGTAATGTAATTAAGGTCTGATGCAAGGATAATCTGAGTCATCGCTTCCATAAGGGAGCCGTATGCAATTTCAAGAAAATGAATACGTTCTTTGAAAGAAGGACGTCCACAGCCTTCAGCAATATTCGATGGGACAGAAACTACTGCCCGATTCAACTGATTAGTCAGACCAAATCTTTCTTCGTTTGGAAATTTGGAAGACAGACTATAAACATCTTTGACTAAAACCCTTGCTTTTTGCCAAACCTCAAGTTTCTCAAAAGTAAACTTCTCCATCATAATTCAAGCCCTTTTTAGATTATTTCTCTCCATTAAATTCTCTCCACTCTCCACCACAAACTCTACACTAAATCAGCTTGTTGTTGGTGGCAGCCGCGATAGCCTCGGATATGTTGCGCACACCGAGTT
>CANSGE010000114.1 GCA_947646295.1 uncultured Bacteroidales bacterium | reverse complement strand
TGTCATCACGTATACTTCGAGTTTCGTGGTGGTGGAGGCATAGCCGTTGACCTGGGTGCGGAAGGAGAGTACCTTGGATGAGACACCGTCCATGTTGATGGCGGGAGTTACGAGCCATTGGTCGAAGGGCGCTGTGCCGTTGTAGCCGGTCATGTTGGCGTAGGTTGAACCGCTGAATTCGCGCTGATACCAGGTCTTGTTGCCTGCGATCTGTACCTGTGACCATGTAGCGGGGATAGCTGTGGCGAAGTTTTCGTCGAGAGAGGTCACGGCTTCAGGGGGGGTAACGGGGCCGGTGGATGTGCCGTCGAGAGTGTAGTTGGAGGTATTTTTGATACCGGGGAGAGTGTTATATTTCATCACGTCGCCGTAAACGCTGACTTTCTTGCCGATGTTTCCGGGGTTGTCGACTACGTTGAGTGCGTTGCGGGCATCGGTCTGTGCGACGAGCTGGATGCAGACGGTCTGGGCCTTGTTGTTGGCGTCGATGTCATCGGAGATGAGGAGGTTGGCGCGCTGTGTACCACCGCCTTCGAAGTGTGCGTCGTAGTCCTGATAGTAGCCAACGATGTAACCGCTCACCCATACGCCTGATTCAACGGCTTCGGTGGTGGATGAAGGATTCATCGCGATGATCTGGGCGCAGTTGTAGGGGCTTTCTTCGGTGCCTTTTCCTTCGTCGACACTTCCACCGATCTCAACGCCTTCGATCTTGAAGTCTTTAGCAGAGCCTGAAGATGTGAGACCGTAGGAACCCATCACGGTAGCGAATGAGCCGTTGATGTCGATCTGCTTGCCGTAGTTGCCGGGATTTTCGCGGAGTGCGCCGTAAGTACGGAGGTCAGATCCCTGGGGCAGAGTGACGATGAGGCATTCCTGAACGTTCTTTGTGTCGGCAGTCTGACCGATCACGAGGGTGTTGCCAAGAGTCGGGGTAGCAGTCCATTCGATGTCATTGTCGGAAGTAACGGTCTCGATTTCGGGAGCGACAGTACCTACGATATAGCCGCGTACCCAGCCAGATGTGGCGGTGCCGCCATTGACCTGGAATGCAATAGCCTGCTGAACGGAGTAGGGCTTGCCTTCGGAACCTTCGGGAACGGTGGGATCGCCGAAGTTCTGGAGCGAATTGGCATCGATGAGGGTGAGCTGCCAGCCGCCGGAGTTGGCGAGGTTTACGTAGTAGCCGAGGATAGCAACTACGTCGCCACGGCCTTCGGGGAGGGGCATATTCCAGAAATTAGCATAGCCGCTGGTGCGGATGTCGAGTGTATTGCCCTCGGCGTCACGGATGACCTGTGTGACACCGCTTGAGTGATAGGTGGAGAGGGTGGGCTCGGTGGGGTTGGGTACAAATTCGACGTTGTTGAAGCGTACAACCTGGCTTTGCCATTTGCGGAGCTCGGTGGGAGTAACGCCGAGTTCGGCAAAACGGTTGACTACGATTGTATCGACGAGAGCCGGCTGAGGCATACCGTTGAGCTCTTTTGCACGGGCGAAGAGTTCGGGAGCCATGAACGATGTTTCGTAGCCGGGAATGCTTGAATTGTAGCTGGGGTTGCCGACCTGGAAAAGGCCGCGGTATTTACCTGCGTGGAGACCTGTGAGATCGACCACGACTTCCTGACCGAGACGATACTGGAGGTAGAGGTTGTAGGAGTAAATTGAGATATTGAGGTTGGCAGTCTCGTCCTGAAGGATGATGTAGCGGAAGCAGTTGCCGGCGTAGTCGGATGAAACGACGCGTCCGGCGATGATGATGTGTTCGCCATTTTCCTTGGCGGGGATTTCCTCGCAGTAGTTGTTGGCGTCCTGCCACATCAATTCTTTGAATTCGGCAATCGTGGTATTTGCCTTCATTGTTGCGACGGGCACTTCCTCACCTTTCGGTTCGTCGAAGTGGTCCTGGCAAGAGGGGAGTCCCACTGCGAGAGCAGCTGCGGCGAGGATAGTCGCTATATGAGATTTCAGATTTTTCATTGTCTGAGAGTGTATTAAAGTTATTTAAGTGCTGCGTTGACGAGCGTGAGATTCTGGATTTCCCAAGTATCTGTGGCTTTGCATCCGTATTTGAAGCCAATCTGGACGTTTTTGCCTGCATAGTCTTTGAGAGAGATAGAGCCTGAGCTAACGAAAGTCCAAGTATCGGCTTCTGGCCAATTAGGCATTTCGAGAGCTGTCCATTCGGAGGCTCCGGCTTCGCGGATGACAATGCCGCAGTCGGTGCGGAGGCCGCTGTCCTGGAACTTGGCTGCGTGCTCGAATGAGAAAGAAGCGTCGTCGCCAACGGTGATTTCGGGCGAGATGGCGTAGGCGTCTTCCGTGGGGACGGGGTCAACGCCGAAGAGCTGGCCGTTGAGGTAGTAAGCTCCCTTGAGAGTCTTCCAGATCCATACGGCATCGTTTGTGATGGTCCAGCCGTTGAGGCCGTTGGCGTCGCTCTTGGAGAGGAGTACAAGGCCGGAGGGAGTGGCGGGGATGTCGCCTGTGGTGCCGTCGTATGAGATGATGCGGCTGCCTTGTGCTACCTGGGGTGAACCGTTGTAGGACATGAGTTTGCCGTAGATGGTGATTTCCTTGCCGGCTTCGATTTCGGTCTGCGAGGTGAATTTGTCGCCGTTGAAGCTATAGCCGCAGTATACGGTGAGGCTTACGGTGCCTTTGCCATCATTGATATTGTAGGTGGCGTTGCCGTAGCTGAGGTCAATTTCGGAGATTTCGTCGATTGTACCTTTTACGAAAACTTCGGAGTCGGCAGCGTCGCCTGAGCGGATGATTTCAATGGCTTTTGCGACGTTGTAGGGGCTTTCGGCAGTGCCTTCACCGGCGGGGGTGACTTCTGTGCCGGGCTCGGGTGCACCTTCACCGTCGAAATCGATGCAGGAATTGATGTCGATGAGGAGGAGCTGCCATGATGTGCGGTAGCAGCTGAGGATACCGACCACGTCGCCGGTGCCGTAGGGGAGTTTTTCGTATGCGAAGTCGGAGTATGAGCTGTTGTAGACGATCATGCGGTTGCCTTCGGCATCAGTGATATAGCGGCTTGTGGTGGATCCGGGTGCGAATTCCTGTCCGGCTTCGACGAATTTGACATCATTGATGCGGATGAGGCGGCTCTGCCACTTGATTTTGCCTTCGGTGGTGCGCGATGCTTCGAGCAGGTCGGGGATTGTGACGAGAGTGGTGTCGAGCTTGCCCTCAAGGATGTCGACGTGGGTGCGGGGCTGGAAAGCTGCGAGCGAGATGCGGTCGACGCCGCTTCCGGATGTGGTGCCGAGCTGCATGAGGCCGCTGTAGCGACCGACAGTCATGCCTGTGACATTGACAGATACAGCCGCGCCCATGGGGTAGGCGGCGCTTACGTCGCTATCATCGAGACCGATAGTGATGGCACCAGTCTCGTCTTCGACCACGAGAGCTTTGTAGATGTTGCCGGCTTCGGTGGAGCTGACTACTGTACCGATGAGGATGATGGAATCGCCCTCGGCTGTGCGACCGACTTCAGTACCGTATGACTCGGCATCCTGCCAATATTGGGTTTTGAAATCGGCAATGGTCATGTTGGCTTCAAGACCTTCGGGAAATGTCGGCACTGACATGGGAGGGTTTTCCCAATTGTCGGAGCAAGAATTCATCGCGAGTGCTCCGGCGGCCAGTGCGGCTATGTATAGAGATTTGTTTTTCATTGTCGTAAAAAGTTATTAGAATCGGATACCTGCGTTGAAGAATACGCGAACACCCTGTGCGTAAGTGTAACGGTTGGGGTATTTGTTGCGGTTGTAGTCAGTCTCATCAAGACGTCCCTGCTGGTAAGCGTAGGTGACGATGTCGCGGTTGTTGAGGATGTTGTTGATGTTGAGATTGAAGTTGAGCGCGAGGTTGCGGTTGAAATAGATGACCTTACCGATAGAGAGGTTGAGAGTGAAGGCATTTTTGAGTTTGTCCTGGATGGCCATTTCCTCAATTTTGGCCTGAAGTTCCTCGGGGTTGGGATATTTCTGCCAGAGGTCGGGGAGCACTTCGTGATAGCGGGGTGAGAGGTTGACGTAAGCGTCGCCCTGCCATGTACCGTTGACGTTGAAGAACCAACCGCCGGGAGCAGCCCAGTCGATGCCAAGGTTGGCGGCATACTGCGGGGTGGAGCCTACGTAATAGTTTTTGAGGTAGACGGTCTGTGTGGTGTCGGGCTGGAGGCCATTCTCGAAAGTACGGGTGCCCTGGGGATTGTTCTTGTACTGGAAGCGGGCGTATGTACCGGCGAAAGTAGCTGTGATAGAGGGAGTAATCTTGTAGGCCATGCCGAGCTCGATGCCTTTGTAGACTTTCTTGACACCTGAGAGAATGTAATAGGTATATGAGTTGTAGCGGTCGTCGTAGAAGCCGGTGCGTTCGATGCCATCGTCGCTGATGGTACCGTATGCGCTGACTGAACCACGGAAGCGGCGGTAGTTCCAGATATAGGAGATGTCGCCTGCGATGATGCGTTCGCTTGTCATATTCTCTACTACGTCATTCTTGACGCGGGGCATGAGGTAGATAGCGTCGGCGAGAGGGGCGCGGGTAGCAAATTCGGCATGAGCGGAGATGTAGTTGTGTCCGTCGGCTTTGAATGTGGCACCGGCCTTGAGACCGAGGTTGTCGAAGTTCTGCCAGTCGCCTTTGCCATAAGAAGTAAGGGGTGCGCGGCCGTTGCGCATGTGGCCTTCGCGCTGATATTGGGTGTGAGAGACAGAGAGTGCGTAGTTGATATCCCATTGGGGGAGAGTGATCTGGTTCTGTACCCAGGCTTCGGCGCGGAGAGCGTAGAGATTGTAGTCGTAGCCGAATTTATCGCCCTTGTATACGGGGTGGTGATAGGGATCGTCGTAATTGAAGTTGTTGACGAGGTTGGAGGGAGCGAGGGTGATGTCGCGATCGGAGAAGGGATCGACGTCATTCCAGAACTCAGCGCCGAGGAGGTCGCGGACGGTCTTGTAGTTGGCTGAGTTGGCGTAGTTGAGGCCGACACCGCCCTGGAGAGTCATGATGTTGTTGAGGCGGGTATTGACGTATGAATTGATACGGTAATTGGCCGTGGTGTTGATGCGGTTTTCGAGGATGTAGCTTGCACCCATCTTCTGATTCTCGGGGAGCGACTTGTCGGCGTAGTTGTTGAGCTCGTTGATCTGATAGAGGTTGTCCCAGTTGATCTGAGAGAAGCTTTCATCGTTTTGCCAGAGCCAAGTATAGTAATCGCTCTGAGCTGTAGGCTCGCCGTCGACGAAGTAGTTGGAGGGGAGATAGCGATAGTATGTGGGGTTGGGGTCGTTGGCTTTGTAATACTGGAGTGCCGAACGATTGTAATAATTATATGTGAAGGCCATGGCGGTGTTGACCGTTGTGGAGCCTTTTTTGAAGAGCCAGTTGAGCATCACTGTGGGGTCGTATGTCTCGGTGATGCGTGAGGCGCGTTTCTTGCCTTGGTACCAGCCCCAGTTGGGGTTGTAGAGGTTGTTGTCCATCAGGTCGTAAACTTCCTGATAAGTAGCTGAGCCGGTGGCGCGCTGTGTAGGACCGCCCCAGGCAGTGAGGACGAGCTGGTTGTTGGCGTTGAAGTATTTTTCGAGCGAAAGGAAGAGGCCTCCTGAATTGTAGAATGTACCATCGACGATGCCTTCCTTGGCGTATCGGCCGATAGCGCTGATGGTGTATGCCCATCCCTTGTTGTTGAGGCCTGAAGAGTATGTCACCATGCCACGGAGCATGTAGTTGGCATTGGTATATGCAACTGATCCGTTGAAGCCGGTCGAATAGAGGTCGGTGGTGGTGTTGTAATTGACCGTACCGCCGATATCGCCCATGCCTGCATTTGATGCAGCCATGCCTACGGATGTCGTCTTATTACGGAATGCGCGCGAAGTCATACCGAGGAGCGATGAGAAATTGAAACGTCCGCGGATGAGGTCGTTCATCTGCACGCCGTTGATGTAAACTGCCTGATACTGGCTGTCGTAGCCGCGGTAGCGGAAATACATCGGGCCGAAATTGTATGAAGCGGTGTTGTAGTAAATGTCGTCGTTTGCACCTGTGAGGGCAGAGATGCTTTGAGCTGAACCTTCCTCGTCTTCCATTACTTCTTCGTCGAAGATGAGGTCTTGTGCGTCGCCATAGAATTGAGTGGCGGCGTCGACGGGCTCAAGGCGGATTGTCGAGAAATCATTTGTACCGGATGCGAGGCTGACGTCGAAACCGGCGCTTTCGTATCCATCGCACATTACTACAATGTAATCTGTGCCGGCGGGGATGTCGGTGAGGCGGAAATCACCATCGAAAGTCGTCGTCACAGTGTTGCCGGCTGATCGGAGCATGACTGATGCACCGCCTACAGGGCTACCTGAAGTGCTATTGACCACGCGCCCGGTGAGGGTGGCAGTCTGAGCCATCATCGGCAACCATGCCGATAATAGGGCTAATAGAAACAGTTTGAGCTTCATAAAGGGTTATTTGCTTTGTATACAGTTATTTAGATTTATCGGTTGATGTCAGGCCTGTCAATAATGATGGTATTTCATCTTTAAAAAATGTTTTTAGCCGTCAAAAATACGTAAATCTTTTATAAAATCAAAGTCTGACCCGTATTTTTTATGTTAAAAGTGGCGGGAGAAAATGTTGGTGTCATTCAGTAATTAATATATAATGTACGCGCGCGTAATTCTTCGCCTTTTTGTCTTATTTGTGGAGAGCCGTGGGGAGTGTGAAAATATTGGCTATTTTTGCAATGTGTCAATTTTAAGGAAAGCAACTATGGCTCGTCGATTATTGTCTATCTTGTTTTTGTTGGCTGTCGGATGTGAGAGCTTCGCACAAGTGCTCTGCAGTGAAAGTGGAGAGAAGCATTGGGAAGCCGGTTTTCTCAGTGGATTGAACACTGATGGGTGGCAAGCGGATTTCTCCCTGGCATATTTCCCTGTGCAATATTTCGGTGTCAAGGCTTCCTTGGGTTTCGCCGGGGAGATTGAAGCTTTGAGTGATTGGTGCGACGAATACCGTTGCCCTGCCTACAATGATTACGCAAGCCGATTTAAATTTACACCGGCTCTGGTGTTCAGGACGGGGCGAGTGATCGAATGGAAAAAACAGGACGCGGGCTTTTATCTATTTGCTGAACCGGGCCTTGTGATGTCGCCCGGTGCACCCGGGAGCGATGGAGCAAAATGGTTGCGATGGGATTTGAAGGCAGGTGTGAATATGCAGGTGGAAAGGTTTATCGTCACGCTCGGCTACGCGGTGTCAAATTTCAGCCTCTACTCGGGTTTCCCGACAAATCACTGGGGTGATCCTGATACAGATAATTATATCACTCATAGCTGTTTAGTAGCGTTCGCCATTAAATTCTGAAACGCGGGCCCGACGCTGGCGCCGACCTCCATGCGCCGAGGAGTAGGGGATATTAAACGGAAAAATCCGTAAGCTGAAATTCAGATGCTTACGGATTTTTTTGTGACCCCGGAGAGGCTCGAACTCTCGACCCACTGATTAAGAGTCAGTTGCTCTACCAACTGAGCTACGGAGTCATTGCGCGGCGTTTGTTTCGCTTTTGCGCTGCAAAGGTAAGACGTTTTTTTTAATCTGCCAAATTATTTTCTGATTTTTTTGAAAAAATATTGTTTCTATTTGCCGGGATGGCCTTTGTAGGATAGAGTGTTGATAAATTATGACTGCAAATATTTGCGTATTAATCAGATAATTGCTATCTTTGCACCGATTTAGAAGGCGCTACTTCTTGAATATTGGCTAATGTATTGAAAATTAGTCGATTGAAATATGTTGCAGCCTGTCTGGATTTGAAATATTAATATTAAGAGATATAAAATTTAAAAGTTAAACCAAAAAACTAAGATGCCTACTATTCAGCAATTAGTAAGAAAAGGACGTGTG
>CANSGE010000113.1 GCA_947646295.1 uncultured Bacteroidales bacterium | reverse complement strand
CTCTCGACCGCGAAGACCGCAAGATGAGCCTCGGCATCAAGCAGCTCAAGAACGACCCCTGGGGTAACATCGAAGAAAAATACCCCGTAGGAAGCCGCCACACAGCTCGCGTACGCAACTTCACCAACTTCGGCGTATTCGTCGAAATCGAAGAAGGCGTCGACGGCCTCATCCACATCAGCGACCTCAGCTGGACCAAGAAAATCAAACACCCCAGCGAATTCACTCAGGTCGGCAACGACATCGACGTGGAAGTTCTCGCTATCGACAAAGACAACCGTCGCCTCAGCCTCGGCCACAAGCAGCTCGAAGAAAATCCCTGGGATGTATTTGAGACAATCTTCACCGTTGGCTCTGTACACGAAGGCACAATCATCGAAATGCTCGACAAGGGTGCTGTAGTTGCCCTCCCCTACGGTGTTGAAGGCTTCGCTACTCCCAAGCACCTCGTTAAGGAAGACGGCACAACTGCCAAGGTTGACGAAAAACTCAACTTCAAGGTTATCGAATTCAACAAAGAAGCCAAGCGCATCATCCTCTCGCACAGCCGCCTCTTCGAAGACGAAGCCCGTGCTGAAAAGCAGGCCGAACGCAAAGCTAAACGCGCTCCCCGCAAACAGCAGGAAGAAAATACAGTCATCTCTACCCCCATCGAGAAGACTACTCTCGGCGACCTCGAAGCTCTCGCAGCTCTCCGCGACAAACTCTCAGGCAAATAATCCGACACTGTTCATACTCAAAGCGCGACCTCCCGGTCGCGCTTTTTTTTGTGCCATTTAAGCTTACATTCACGATATTTCAAAAAAAAATCACTATTTTTGTATTATGGATTGTGATGTAATCAAACTGCTGCCCGACTCCGTCGCCAATCAAATTGCCGCCGGAGAAGTGATTCAACGCCCGGCCTCAGTGATCAAGGAGCTGGTGGAGAATGCCGTCGACGCCGGCGCCACCGTTATAAAAATATACATCAAAGACGCCGGACGCACACTCATCCAAGTAGTCGACAACGGACGCGGCATGTCGGAGACCGACGCCCGCATGGCTTTCGAACGCCATGCCACAAGCAAAATCAAATCCGCCGACGACCTGTACACCCTTCACACCATGGGCTTTCGCGGCGAGGCTCTGCCATCCATAGCCGCCGTCGCGCAGGTCGAGGTGCGTACCATGCGCCAGAGCGACACTATAGGCACACGCGTGCTCATCAACGAATCCATATTCGAGCGCCAGGAGCCATTCGCCTGCACACCCGGCACAAATATGATGGTCAAGAATCTCTTCTTCCACATGCCTGCCCGGCGCAAATTCCTGAAGAAGGATTCTGTCGAATTCGGACACATACTCCACGAATTCGAGCGGCTCGCACTCATCAACACCAACGTCGAATTTCACCTCTACCACAACGACCAGCTCCAGAAACAGCTTGTCGCAGGGACATTCAAATATCGTATCTCAAGCCTCTTCGGGCGAGCTATTAATTCACAGATCATTCCGCTCGACACCGAAAGTACCGTCGTGCGCATCACCGGATTTGTCGGGCTCCCCCAATACGCACGCCGCCGGAATGCCCCGCAGTACCTGTTCGTCAACGGCCGCTTCATGCGCGACCAATACTTCCACAAGTGCATCTACAATTGCTATACCGACCTGATTGCTCCCGACTTCAAACCCATCTATTTCGTGAATTTCGAAGTTGATCCGGCCACGATCGACGTAAATATCCATCCACAGAAACACGAAATCAAATTTGAGAACGAGCAGATCATCTGGTCGGTCCTCACAGCAGCCGTAAAGCAGGCACTCGGCAAGGTCAACGCAGCCGGAGCCATAGACTTCGATGCCGACCAGCGCACCGATCTCCCCGCGTTTCTCCCCGACCAACACGCGACAATGCCCGAAATCGGCATCGATCCTGCCTACAACCCATTCAGCCCCGATGCTCTCCGGGAGACCCCTGACACCGACACACCACCAAGCATCTCCGAGCGCCCGGCATCTATTCCCGGCTTCACCGAGCGTCCCGCACGACGCTCCGCTCCTATGGATTGGGAAAAACTATATGACAATTTCACGGCCCGCCGTGATGATGATTCGCCATCCGATATTCCAAGCTCCATCAATCACGCCGCATTACCCCTTACACCCGACACCCCCGACGATACTTTCGGCCTTGTCGTAGGACACGACCACGCCCCGGCCGGAACGACACTCTGCCTTCACAACAAATACCTCGTGGTCACTTCCCGCAACGGCCTTCTGATCATCGACCGGCGCCGCGCACACACGCGTGTGCTTTACGACCGCTTCATGCTTCAGCTCCGCGACTCCACCGTGCCATCACAGAAGCTCATCTTCCCCGAAATTCTCACCCTCTCGCCGGCCCGCAGCTCCATACTCTCATCCATCTCAGACCTTATCACACGTTTCGGCTTTGAAGTATCGTTCCTCGGCGACAACTCATGGTCCGTCATCAGTGCCCCTGCACTCCAAGGCAATATCAATCCCGTGGAAACGATCACGTCCATGATCGCCGACATCGAGGAAGCGGGCGTCAGGCCCGACGAAGAAATATTCCGTCCCGCCGCAATCAGCCTCGCCCGCGCCGCCGCCATTCCGGCAGGACAAGTGCTCTCCGACCAAGAAAACGACACAATCATCTCTCAGCTGTTCACATCAGCCCAGCCGGATTATACCCCCGACGGGCAACGCATCATAGCCATTGTATCCAACGACGAAATATCAAAACTCTTTCTCTGAAACCATGCAACGAATCCTGAATATAATAATCCTGATAGCCGCCATCACCATCCCTGGCAAAAGCCGGGCTGTGATATCCATTTCACCCGAACAAGCCTCCGCCGCCCTGAGAGCGCTCGACGACAGCATCGCTCAATCCGACCGATACATCTCAGCGCGCCACGCCTACATCTCAGTTCTGGCCGACCGCATCCGCACCTTCGGCCCCCCCTAAATCCTCTACGCGCGCAGCGCCGACATAAACACCGCAAACAACCACGACTCGGCTATCTACTACATACAGCAGGCCATCGCC
The DNA here is from genome assembly GCA_947646295.1 of uncultured Bacteroidales bacterium. Taxonomy (GTDB): domain Bacteria; phylum Bacteroidota; class Bacteroidia; order Bacteroidales; family Muribaculaceae; genus CAG-873. Next base: position 4,921 of record CANSGE010000113.1, on the reverse strand, counting down.
TCGCCGGCTATCGCCGACAAGCTCCCCTTCACCCTGCGCCGCGCAGCGCTGCTCCCTCTCAAGGGGTTCATCGAGCGCGCCAACGAGACATTTGAGTCAATCCCCGAAGACTCCGTACCCGAGCGATACCGCGCGCTCTACTATGATATGGGACGTCAGATGTACAGCTACATAGCTGCCTTCTGTGCTTCGATGCCCGACTCGGCCCGTAAGTTCAATGGCCGCTCGATCGAAATGCAAAAAAAACTGCTCTCGGTACTCCCGCAGGAAAGCACCGAATACAAATTCAACCTTGGCGAATATTACTTCATGACCGGTGAAAAAGGTAAAGCCAAAGCTATACTTGAAGAAATCATACACCTCCTGCCTACCGACAACAACATGCGCGCCCGCGCCGCACACCATCTCGCCACCATCGCCCGCGAGTCAGGACTCGATCCTGACTATACATATTATCTTGCACAGACGGCCATTTCCGATGCCACATCCGCCACACGCGAGGTAGCGGCGCTTCAGGAATTAGGCAACCATCTTTACACAAAGGGCGACCTCAACAGGGCATATGCATATCTCACCCTCGCACTCGCCAATGCTGTGGAATGCGGTGCTCCTCTCCGAATGATCGAATCATCGAAATCCCTCCCAATCATCGAACGCGCCAAGACCGAACAGATCAATGCCAAACAACGCATTATATTTATGATCATCGGTCTTATGTCGGTACTCGTCATCGGGCTCATCGTGCTGCTTTTCATCCTCCGCAGCGAGATGCGCCGCATGCACGTCCTGCAGGACAATCTCCGCCAGGCATCGCGCGCCAAGGAGGTATACATCGGCCAGTTCCTCAATCTTTGCTCAATCTATATGGATAAGCTCAATCAATTCTGCAAGATTGCCAACCGCAAGATTGCATCTGGCAAGACCGACGAACTTTTCCGCCTCACAAAGTCCGGAAAATTCGCCGAAGAGCAAAGTCAGGAGTTTTATCTTGTGTTCGACAACGCCTTCCTGCATCTCTACCCCAATTTTGTCAGCCAAGTCAACGCATTATTACGTCCCGACGCACAAATCGAATTGAAAGAAGGCGAATCGCTCAACACCGACCTCCGCATCCTCGCATTCATGCGTCTTGGCATCGAGGAGAGCACCCGCATAGCCCAAGTGCTCAATTACTCCCTCAACACCATCTATGCCTACCGCAACCGCACCAAGGCCCGCGCCATAAATCGCGAGACTTTTGAGGCTGATATTATGAAAATCGATGCCGACATCTGAGATTATTACTTATATTTTACCGTAAGACTCATGTTTTTATCTTATTTATAATCAAGATATTAATAAAATATTTAGCTAAAATTTATTTATACTGCCTTTGTATGTCACGACCAAAGCGGTTTTTCGGTTGTAACTTTGCATCACAAATCAGAACATTTCAGTTTTAGGGTTAGTATAGATTGTTAATATCAAAGCGGATGCCAAGGTTTCGCATCCATAAGTATCCGCTGAAAAAAATGTGTTTTATGTTAGTTATGTAATTGTTTTAAGTCATTAAAACGCAACAGGGTGTCCTCGTGAGAAGACACCCTGTATTGTTTTTATCCGTAGTTTTTCATATTTTTGTCATCATGAACAACGTATGGTATTTTTATCCCGAAAATGACATAGCGCTGGCCCACAACCTGGCCAACTTCACTCCGCCCCCTGCCGCGACAGCTCTGCGCCTCAGCGGCGAGATACTTCCACTGTGGCTCGCTTCTGAGGGCGATTCTGTAATGTGCTCCGGCGTCAACGCCCGTTGGTACGACGATATCCGCAATCAGTTTTCGCTCCCTGCCGTCGTCTGGGATCACGCCGCTGCAGGTCAGCATCCACGCCCCTGGGGATGGTCGCGCGCCGTCCGCGAGGTATTCCGCAACGCAGGTTTTCCGGATACGGCACTTCCGTCCGACCGGGCTCTTGACCGCATGCGCCTCCTGTCACATCGGCGCACCGCACTGCGTCTGCACGCAATCCTCGCCGCCAAGCTCCAATTCCCACTCTGGCCTTGTGGCACAGAAGTTTCTGACTCTGAGTCGCTCGAAAAGCAGCTCCACTCAGAGCCATTCAGCGTATTGAAAGCCCCGTGGTCGTCCAGCGGCCGAGGCATCCACTTCTGCGACGCATCCCGCCTTCCGCAGATTCTCAAGCAAGCGGCAGGCATCATCCGCCGCCAAGGCTCGGTCATCGTAGAGCCGCGCGCACGACGCATCACCGACTTTGCCATGCTCTATATTTATAATGACGGCCGGGCAAGCTTCTCGGGATATTCGCTCTTTACCACAAACGATTCCGGGCACTATACGTCCAATATCGTAGATACGCCCGACGCGATACTCGCGCGTCTCTCAGCCGTGTATCCCTCCGAGCATCTCGAAGCGCTCCGCGATGCCGTTGCCGACGCCCTCCCTGCAATAATTGGAGAAGACTATTCAGGCCCTATCGGTATCGACATGATGATTGTGGAATCACCCGACGGTGGCGCCCCCCTCATTCATCCGGTAGTGGAGATCAACCTCCGGTACACCATGGGATTTGTAGCTCACGCTCTCGCCGGGTATGTATCCGCTCCGGCCACATTCACCGTATGCCCGGCAGCTCAGGCTCCGGCCTCGTCGCCCACGGTCACCGGCGGGCGTCTCACCGCAGGAGTACTGCACCTCACTCCACCCGGAGGCGACTTTGCATTTATTTTGCAAATAGCCCCCGAAAATTAAGGATTTTTCGTATCTTTGCACGCAAATATTTTGCCCATGGCACAGAAGATAATTATACTCGATTTCGGGTCGCAGACGACCCAACTTATCGGGCGTCGCGTGCGCGAGCTCAACACTTATTGCGAAATTGTCCCCTACAACAAATTTCCGCATCATCCTGTCAGGAAGTCCGTTCTCGGTCTACGACGAGAAAGCTTTCCGCACCGAAGTTGCCCCTCTGGTGGAGCGCTATCCCGTGCTCGGCATCTGCTACGGAGCGCAGATGATGGCCTATCAGGCCGGCGGCTCGGTAGAAGGTGCTCCCTCCCGCGAATATGGACGCGCCATACTCGCTCAAGTCGACTCAGCCGATCCCCTCATGGCCGATATCCATGCAGGAGAGACCGTATGGATGAGCCACGGCGACACCATCACCACACTCCCCGCCGGATTCCGTATCATCGCCTCCACCGACGATGTGCCTTGCGCAGCATTCCGCGTCGATGACCGCCGTCAGTGGGGCGTGCAGTTCCACCCCGAAGTATTCCACTCCACCTGCGGCACACAGCTGCTCCGCAACTTTGTGTGCGACATCTGCGGATCACGCGGCGAATGGAGTCCCGAATCATACATAGAGACGACCGTTGCGTCGCTCCGCGAACAGCTTGGCGACGACAAGGTAGTGCTCGGTCTCAGCGGCGGCGTCGATTCATCAGTGGCAGCCGTTTTGATCAGCCGTGCCATCGGCGACAACCTCACCTGCATATTTGTTGATCATGGCTTGCTCCGCAAAGACGAATTCAAGCGCGTGCTCGACGACTACCGCTGCCTCGGCCTCAACGTGATTGGCGTGGACGCTTCCGAAAAATTCTTTTCGGAACTCGCCGGCGTCACCGACCCCGAACGCAAACGCAAGATCATCGGTAAAGGCTTCATCGACGTATTTGATGCCGAAGCACATAAGATCCGCGATGTAAAATGGCTTGCCCAGGGCACCATCTATCCCGACCGCATCGAGTCACTCTCGATCACCGGCACCACTATCAAAAGCCACCACAACGTAGGCGGCCTGCCCGAAAAGATGAATCTGCGCCTTTGCGAGCCACTGCAATGGCTTTTCAAAGATGAAGTGCGCGCCGTAGGCAACGCCCTCGGCATGCCCGAGCACCTTATCAAGCGTCATCCCTTCCCCGGCCCCGGCCTGGCAGTGCGCATACTCGGTGATATCACCCCGGAGAAAGTGCGCATACTTCAGGAAGCCGACGACATCTTCATCTCCGGACTTCGGCAATGGGACCTCTACGACAAAGTATGGCAAGCCGGCGTAATCCTGCTGCCCGTACAGAGCGTAGGTGTGATGGGCGACGAACGCACATACGAAAACGCCGTAGCTCTCCGCGCAGTCACATCCACCGATGCAATGACAGCCGACTGGGCCCATCTCCCATACGAATTCCTCGCAAAAGTATCAAACGACATCATAAACAAAGTTCACTTACGACATCTCCTCCAAGCCACCGGCCACAATCGAGTGGGAATAGTCTGAAGAATTTGGATTTTTGAATTTTGAATTTTGAATTTTTACTCCTATGGGAATCCGCAAAGATAATCTCATTTTAGCGAAATCAAAAAGTTTCGCTTTACGCATCATCCGCCTATATCAATATCTTTCTTCACATAAAAGAGAGACTGTGATGTCGAAACAACTGCTTCGTTGCGGTACTTCCATAGGAGCAAATCTTCATGAGGCCATCGAAGCCTATTCTAAAAAAGATTTCGAGGCTAAAATCTATATAGCTTTGAAAGAAGCTCGCGAAACTGAATATTGGATTGATTTGCTCCATAGTTCTGATTATCTCAATGACGATGAGTTTAACAGCATCAATGACAATTGCTCAGAAATTCTTAAAATACTCGTGGCTATTACCAAAACCTTAAGAAAGAACTCGCGAAAAGCCATCTCTCTGACTAAAATGAATTTGGAATTTGATATTTGAAAAATTTAAATTCCCTGAATTGTCAAACCTACAAAAGAAGACGAATTGAAAATTCAAAATTCAAAATTCAAAATTCAAAATTTAACGCTAAAGCGATTAGACACCTTCATGCTTCAGCGGTTTTTACCGTTGCTGCTCATGACCTTCTTTATCTGCCTGTTCATCGTGCTCATGCAATTTCTTTTCCGCATG
>CANSGE010000112.1 GCA_947646295.1 uncultured Bacteroidales bacterium | reverse complement strand
CGCCCGGTATCTCGGCGGCCGAGCGTACCTGATAAGCCCACTTGGTGATGGGCTGAGTGACGGCCACCACGTCGGTCTCCTGGAAAGCGTCGCTGCCGAGATAGCGCGCGCCTACCTGGCCGGTGATGACGAGCAGCGGAGTGGAGTCCATCATGGCGTCGCTCAGTCCGGTGACGCAGTTGGCGGCTCCGGGCCCCGACGTGACTATGACCACACCGGTGCGGCCCGTCGCGCGTGCATACCCCTGGGCGGCGTGCATGGCACCCTGCTCGTGGCGCACGAGGATATGGTGCAGACGCTCGGAATATGAGTACAAGGCGTCGTAGACGGGCAGAATGGCGCCGCCGGGATAGCCGAATACGGTCTCGGTACCCGCATCGAGCAGGGCCTGTATCAGGGCGTTGGCCCCGTTGATCTTACTGTTTTTTTCGCAGTGCATAGGCATGTTATGTGATGATACGTATACCGCCGCGGTCGGCCGAGGCGGCGTGCGAGGCATAGGCCTGCAGGGCGCGGCTCACGATGCGGTCGCGCTTGCGCGGGGTGAAGGCGAGCGGGCCGCGGGCGGTTTCTTCCCGGCGGCGCGCTGCCAATTCGTCATCTGAGACTTCGAGAGTGATCGAGCGTGCCGGTATGTCGATGGTGATGATATCTCCCGTGCGCACAAGCCCGATTGTGCCTCCGGCAGCTGCCTCCGGCGAGACGTGGCCTATCGACAGCCCGGATGTACCGCCGGAGAAACGTCCGTCGGTAACCAGCGCACAAGCTTTGCCAAGATGACGCGCCTTGATATAAGATGTGGGATAGAGCATTTCCTGCATGCCGGGACCTCCCTTGGGGCCTTCGTGTGTGATGACCACCACTTCGCCGGCCTGCACTTCTCCGCCGAGGATGCCATCCACCGCGGCCTCCTGCGACTCATACACCCGCGCCGGCCCACTGAAGCGGAGTATGCTTTCGTCGACCCCGGCGGTCTTCACCACGCAGCCGTCAGTGGCAAGATTGCCCCGGAGCACGGCCAGGCCGCCGTCTGTCGAATAAGCATGGGCTATGTCGCGGATACATCCGGAGGCGCGGTCGGTATCCAGCTCCGAATAGTAGGTCATCTGTGATGCGCCGCGGGTGGTGCGACGTCCGGCGGGAGCGCTGCGCCAGAGCTCGTCGGCGCGGTCGGAGTAGTCACGTCCGCCTATCGCCCAGCGGTCGATTGCCTGCGCGAGTGTAAGACGGTCGGCGCGGCGGCAGGCGGTATCAAGCAGGCCACCTTTGGCCAGCTCGGCGAGGATCGATATGATACCGCCGGCGCGGTTGACGTCCTCGATATGATAATGAGAGTTAGGCGCCACTTTGCACAGCACCGGAGTGGTGCGCGAGAGGCGGTCGATATCGGCGAGGGTGAAATCCACACCGGCCTCGGCAGCCACTGCGAGCAGGTGCAGCACCGTGTTGGTTGATCCACCCATGGCTATGTCGAGTGTCATGGCATTGCACATAGCCTCGCGGGTGACTATGCTGCGAGGGAGCACCGATGTGTCGCCGTCGCGGTAATAGGCATATGCGTTTTCAACGATGCGGCGCGCCGCTTCTTTGAAAAGCTCGAGGCGGTTGACATGCGTGGCCACTACGGTGCCGTTGCCGGGTAGAGCCAGGCCTATCGCCTCGGTGAGGGAGTTCATGGAATTGGCGGTGAACATGCCTGAGCATGATCCGCAGGTAGGACAGCCGTGACGTTCGAGCCGGGCCACGCGCTCGTCGGCCACAGCATCATCGGCGCTCTCCACCATGATATCCACGAGATCCACAGCTTTGCCATCGACTTGCCCAGCCTCCATCGGGCCGCCGGATACAAATATTGTGGGAATATTGAGACGCATGGCTGCGAGCAACATGCCGGGCGTCACCTTGTCGCAATTGGAGATGCACACCATCGCGTCGGCGCAATGGGCGCGCACCATGTATTCGACCGAGTCGGCTATGATCTCGCGCGAAGGCAGCGAGTAGAGCATGCCCTCGTGCCCCATGGCGATGCCATCGTCGACGGCTATGGTATTGAATTCGGCTGCAAAGCATCCTTGCTTGCGTATTTCTTCGACTACCGTGCGCCCTATCTCGTGCAGGTGCACATGGCCGGGCACAAACTCCGTGAAGGAGTTGACGACGGCGATGACCGGGCGCCCCATCTGCTCTTCGGTCATGCCGTTGGCGCGCCACAGCGCGCGGGCTCCGGCCATACGGCGGCCGTTGATTGATTTGGAACTATTGAGTTGAAACGACATATTTTTCATATTGATTGTCGGCAAAATTACGTTATTGGTTTTAATTAGCCAAGGAATTGCACAAAAAGTAGCAAAATTGGCAGTTTTTCTCACCTGATGTATCCACACGCAGCAAAGGTAAGACGCTTAGCCTTACCTTGCAAACGTTTTTGGTACGTACTGACCAATTTTTCGTAAAAAACTTGAAGGTCGAGTAAAATCAATTCTCGAAAGCGACATTATCGACCCAGAGCGTCAGCCCCGGAGTGCCGGTGTACGGCTCACCGCTACCGGCCGAGAACATCACTATGGCATGCGTGGGAGCCTCGTTGGCCGACGCCCAGCCCACCTCCTGCACCGGCACCATCTTGCCCTTTGAATTGCGGGCATAGTAGCTCTTGTTCTTGGGGATCAACCCCATATTGGCCGTATAGTAAGGCTGGCGGGTGATGTCGCCATAGTGTATCTCCATCTTATGACCGTTGACCCATCCGGCGGTCGATTTACCATATAGCTCGCGCGCTGTGCCCACGCGTCGCGCGTAGATATTGCCGTCGGCATCCTCCCAGCGGTATTGCAGGAATACGAAAGCCTCGGCACGGTCGGAGCCTTTCATCGTGCGCTTGCTGCCGAAGCCCGACGAGTAGATGCGCTCGGCCTTGGCAGGCATCTCCACGCGGTAGTCAAATACCAGCGCCTTGGGACGGTGCGTGTACGGCATGCCCATCTCCATCTTGGAATACGGATTCTTGGTAGATTTGATCGGCTCTATCATGCGGCCCAGGAAGAGCGTTCCGGCACCATCACATCAACATTTATCAGCCCGGCAGCCTTGCAATGCTCGATCATCGATGTGAGCTTGGCGCACTTTCCGTGCCCGGGGTGAGTGTCCGGGAATACGGCATTGCTGCACTTTGTCACACCGGCCACTTTGGCCACCACATTGGAGGTAGCCCAGGGAGTCTTGGCATCGGGGGTGTATGATGCCCCTTTGACGGTGCGTGTGGGGCCGATGGCGTACACGGTGCGGTCGGCGCCGCCGATGATGCCCGATTCATGGACATTGCGCGTCACCCAATTCTCGAAATCGCCGAAGCGGATGGCTTCGCGACTCTGCGCCGAGGCAACTACCGGCGCTATCAGACATAATATGAGGTACAGTTTCTTAAGCATAATCTTAGGTTGCTTTTTGTTTTATGATATGCTTTATAACAATTTTTTGCCTCAATCGGTCGACACCGCAGCAAAAAATACCAGAAAACAAGCCTTTTTGGAAATAAAATACATGGGCTTGAAACGTCACCTGCGACTCTTTATTTTTCAATATTTATTCGCCGATGTATTGCTTTTCACCAAAAATCATTGTATCTTTGCAAATAAAATTCAACGAATCATGCAACCTATCGAAAATATCAGCCTGGGCATGTTGGAGATGCCCGAACCTGATGCGACCGTGCAGGACCGCATCAAGTATCTCATCAGCTTCTCGCGCAAGACCCAGGCGCAATTCTCAAAGCTCCTCGGAGTGGACCCCTCGAGCCTGTCGAAGGTGCTCTCACAGAAAATGCCTGTGGCTGAATCCTTCATCAACCGCATAGTGGTAAATCTCGGCGTATCCAAGGCATGGCTCAACAATGGCGAAGGCGTGCCTTTCCCCCGCCGCGAAGGCCTTCAGGCCGTGGATGCTCCGGCACCCATCAACCGCGCCGTGAAAGGTGCCCCCGTATACGACATCGACGTGACAGCCGGCACAACACCGCTCAGCCAGGCTTTCACACGCGAGCACATCATCGGATATCTCGATATGCCGGGCATCAACCCCAAATTTCCGCTCGTGCGCGTTTCAGGCGACTCGATGACTCCACGCGTGCCCAACGGCTCATACATCTCCATCCGGCAGATCAATGACCCCTCCGTCATCTTCTGGGGCGCGATGTACCTGGTGGAGCTCGAAGACTACCGCATGGTAAAATATGTGCGCCGCCACAACGATCCCAAGAAAATCATACTCCACAGCGAGAACCCCGCATACGACGATATGGAAATCAAACGCGACTCGATCGTGAAACTTTTCCTCGTGGAAGGTATCGTCAACTACGAATTCATGTGCTGATGCAGCGCCGCTCACAAGCCGCGCCGCTGCCGTCGTGCATGCAGCCGGGCATATTGGAAGCCGGATGCGATGAAGCCGGACGCGGATGCCTGTGCGGCCCTGTAGTGGCGGCCGCTGTGATCCTGCCCGACGGATTCAGCCATCCGGGACTGATTGATTCGAAGAAGCTGACAGAACGCCGCCGCGCTGAAATGCGCGAGGTGGTGCTCGCCTCGGCCGTCGCATGCGCCGTGGGCATATGCTCTCCTGCCGAAATCGATGAGCTGAACATACTCAACGCATCCATCGAGGCGATGCACCGGGCTCTGGCTGCCCTCAGTGTGCGACCGGGAGCAATCATCGTCGACGGCAACCGCTTCAAACCGTTCGCCGACATCCCCTACACCACCGTCGTAAAAGGCGATGCCCGATACGCCAATATCGCTGCCGCATCAATCCTGGCCAAGACCACGCGCGACCGCATCATGGACGAACTCGCCGCGCAATATCCGGGCTACGCATGGGAGGTCAACAAAGGATATCCCACAGCCGCTCACCGCGACGCGATAGCCCGGCTGGGCATCACGGAACACCACCGCCGGACATTCCGCTTGAACTAACTGTACGGCAAAACGTTAATACATTGACAATAACATTTGACAATACATAAAACATACATTGAAAATGGACACAAAAGATACCAACGAACTTGATCGTCTCAGCTATGCGCTGGGACTCAGCATGGGTAACAACTTCCGCGCATCGGGCATCGATACCATCGACGTGCAGGATTTCGCCGACGGCGTAGCTGCCGTATTCTACGGCGCTCCCCAGAAAATGACTTACGATGAAGCAAAGGCTGAAATTCAGAAATACTTCACCGCTCTCGAAGCCAAACAGCAGGAAGCTGCCAAACTCGCCGGCGAGGCAAATGCAAAGGCCGGTCGCGCATTCCTCGAAGTAAACGGCCAACGCGAGGAAGTGAAGATCACTCCCTCGGGCCTTCAGTACGAAGTGCTCCGCGAAAGCGACGGCCCCAAGCCTGATGCCAATGACCGCGTAGTGGTACACTACACCGGCAAGCTCATCGACGGCACCGTATTCGACTCAAGCGAGGAACGCGGCGAGCCCGCCACTTTCGGCGTGACACAGGTAATCCCCGGCTGGGTGGAAGCACTGCAGATGATGAAAGCCGGATCACAGTGGCGCCTCTTCATCCCCTCCGACCTCGCATACGGCCCTCAGGGTGCAGGTCCTACAATCGGCCCCAACCAGACTCTGATCTTCGACGTCACACTCCTCGAAGTCGTAGGAAAGTGATGAAACTCCGCAAACTCATGTTCGGCATGGCCCTCGCGGCCATGCCGGCCATCATGGCTCAATCCGTATCCGACAATCTCGCCGCCATGCAGAGTACCGCTCCCGTCGAGGGCGACTCGCTCTCGGTGGCTGTGGGCACTGTGCTCGGGCAATACATCAAAGGCTCAATCCAAAATATCAACAGCCTCGGCGGATCGGTCAACAGCGAAGTATTCGCCCAAACGATTCTGAAAGTGCTCCAGGGACGCTCCACGGGTTTCACACCCGAGGCAGCTAACACCTTCATCGAAAACTCACTCCACCAGACCCGGCGTCTTGATACACTCAGCATGGCCTCGCAGGACGAATTCATCGCCCGCATGGCCGCTACCGAAGGCGCCGTTACCACCCCCTCGGGACTGGTATTCATCGTGGAGCGCGAGGGCGAAGGCGCAATGCCCACTGATGCCGATGCCGTATCGGTGATGTACCGCGGACAATTCTATGACGGTATCGTCTTCGACGAGACCGAAGAGCCTCTCGACCTCCCCGTGCGCGACCTTACCCCCGGGTTTTCCGAGGGACTCAAGATGATGCGCCCCGGCGGACGCTACCGCATCGTCATGCCGGCATCACTTGGCTACGGGTCCGAAGGCATTCCCGGCATAATACCCGGAAACGCCGCCCTCGACTTCACCGTCGATCTCATCTCAATCAAAAAATAATCATAGTAATGAAGAAATTTATCATCGGCGCGGCTGCAACAGCCTCTCTCATGCTCAGCGTCGCATCATGCTCAGGCGATAAAGCCGCCTCCGACTCAAAAATAGACAAACAACTATCTGACTCCGTATCGGTATATATCGGCAAAACTATCGGCTCATACGTGCTGGCCGACTATATGCGCTTCGCTCCCGACCATCAGACTCCGGAGGCCAAGGACGACATCTTCAAGGGAATACGCATCGTGCTCGGCGAAAAACCGTCGGATGCCACAATGATAGGCATGCGCATCGGCGTGGAACTGCTTGACAATATCAACCAACTCCGCCAGCAAGGCGTGGAAGTCAATGAAAAAGACGTGCTCAAATACTTCAAGGAAGCTTTCGATGCCGACAGCCTCGACATGGAAGCCGTGCGAGCCAACAGCACTCGCCTCAATGAGCTGATGCAGCAAGTGCAGCAGATAGCAATGGAGGCCGAGGCCGACGAAGACATCGATCAGGCCGAGCTCAATCTCGTACAGGGTCAGGAATATATCAAGAATATCGTGAAGAATGACCCCGAAGTGAAAGTGACCGACTCGGGTCTCGCATACAAAATCGAGAAAGCCGGCGATTCGACACCCATCTACGACAACTCGATCGTGACTCTCAACTATGTGGGTCAATTCCCCGACGGACAGGTATTCGACCAGAATGCCGACGGCCAGCCCGCGACCTTCGCTCCCAAAGACGTAGTGCCCGGATTCGGTGAAGCAGTGAAACTCGCCGGCAAGGGCGGACGCATCCGCGCTTACCTGCCTGCCGAACTCGCTTACGGCGAACGCGGCGCCGGCCCTATCGGCCCCAATCAGACCATCGTATTCGATATCGAGGTGCTCGACGTCAACACCCCCGAATAAGCTCCCCCAAAAAAATAACAGCATCAAGGATGCGGCTGCTCTTTCGCGACTATCGCGACTGAAGCCGCATCTTTTTTTATGCGTTTTTGTGAAATTTATTAAAAATATCGCGTGCTTACCGACTTTTATTGTATCTTTGCATGAAATATATACCTCATAAAGCACGCATGCGAGTAAAAATACACCACGAAGGTACCAACATACTCTTGATTACCATTGCTCTTGTATTGGTATTCAATATTCCTTTATGGCTATGGGTCAGACCGTTGGCTATCCCAATCGCGTCGACAGCCGTATGGGCGGTCTTGTTTCTGCTCGTACTCAACTTCTTCCGTTCGCCCCGCCGCCACTTTGAAGGCAACCCGCTCAACGCCGTCGTGGCAAGCGCCGATGGCAAAGTAGTGGCTCTCGAAGAAGTGTACGAGCCTGAATTCCTCAAGTGCCGCTGCCTGCAACTCTCCGTTTTCATGAGTATTTTCAACGTCCACGCAAATTGGTTTCCCGTCAACGGCGAAGTCATATTCTCCACCCACCACGCCGGACGTTTCATGGCCGCATATCTGCCTAAATCGAGCACCGAAAACGAGCGTTCGACCGTAGTGATCCGCACCCCCGAAGGCCAGCAGGTGCTTGTGCGCCAGATAGCCGGAGCAGTAGCCCGTCGCATCGTCACTTACGCCGAGCCCGGCGATGAAGCTCATATCGACGACCACATGGGATTCATCAAGTTCGGCTCGCG
>CANSGE010000111.1 GCA_947646295.1 uncultured Bacteroidales bacterium | reverse complement strand
TTTGCGCCTTTAGCCGGGCTGGATGCGGCGCGGGGGGCGCGTAGTGATGATCAGTGGGACTGTCTCGATACTGAGGTTGCTCGTATCGAGGCCGAGCGCTGTCTCGCTGCTCTGGCCGATCTTGCCAAGCCATTTGTACACCCACATGGCGCGACGGTCGGCCCCCGAGCAATTGCTTGATGGCGAGAATACCCTGTGGATCACCACAAAGCGGAAGTCGCCCGCGATGCCACGCGCACGTAGCGAGGGGTAATTGCTGGTGAGGTCCACTTCGCCCTTGTCCACGATATCCGAAATGATCTGCCGCAGATAGATGCTCACCTGCGGATTGACACGGAAGCCGATGGTGATCTCAATGCTTATCAGCATCCCCGGTATGAGGTGCTTGTACGTATATTCCAGCGTCTCCGGCGCGTCGGAGGGGCGGATGCGCACGATCCAATAATGGTCGGCCCGTTTCGGATATTTATTGATGATTGAGTAGATGAGCTTGCTCTCCACGTAGTCAGGTGAGTCGGAGTTGCTGAAATACACCGCGTTCGATGCGTATTTCGGGATTTCGCTGTCGGTCGATATGGCCTTGATGGTATCGAAGCTGTCGGCGAAACGCAGATATTCCACATATTTTGATCGTGTGCGCAGAGCCCTTCGCCACAGCAGCATCCCCGCCACTACAAGCGCGGCAAGCAAAACGGTATACCAGCCTCCATGCATGAATTTGGCGGCGTTGGCCACGAAGAATACGCCCTCAAGCAGCATGAAAGTGATGCCGAATACCCCCGTGAGCCAACGCTTTACACCCCGCATGCGCATGTAGAAGGTAAGCAGCAGCGTGGTCATGAGCATCGTGATGGTGATGGCCAGCCCGTAGGCAGCTTCCATCGCCGATGAGGTTCTGAACATCAGCACCGTCACGATACAGCCTGCGTAGAGAAATGCATTGACCAGCGGGATATACAGCTGTCCCTTCAGCGGCGAAGGATATTTCACCTTCATCCTCGGCCAGAAATCCAGCCCAATGGCCTCGCTGAACAGTGTGAACGCACCGCTCAGCAATGCCTGGCTCGCTATGATGGCCGCCAGGGTGGCCATGATGATACCCACGGGCAGAAACCACCCGGGCATGATGGCATAAAAAGGATTTGCCTCGCCGGCATGCTCCCCCGCGGGGAGTGATATCAGGTAAGCGCCCTGGCCCAGATAATTGAGTATCAGCATCACTTTCACAAAGGCCCAGCTCCAGGTGATATTCCAGCGTCCGCAGTGACCCATATCGGAGTAGAGAGCCTCGGCGCCCGTGGTGCAGAGAAATACAGCTCCGAGTATCAGAAACCATTCCGGGCTCGACACAAGCAGCCTCACGGCATAGAGCGGATTGAAAGCCTTCAGTACCGCCGGAGCGTCACCTATGTTGGCCGCGCCAAGCACGCCGAGAGTCACAAACCATACCATCATCACCGGCCCGAAAAGCCTCCCGATGGCATTGGTGCCATGGCGCTGTACGATGAATATGAGTGTGATGATGATAAGCACGGCAGGGATGACGGGAGCCTCAGGCTGCAGCGAGCGCAATCCTTCGACGGCCGATGTCACCGTCACAGCCGGCGTTATCACACCATCGGCTATGAGGGCACCCGCTCCGATGGCGGCAGGCAGGTAGAGCCATTTGTATTTCAGCTTGCTCACCAGCGAATACAGCGCCAGGATGCCGCCCTCGCCGTGATTGTCGGCCCGCAGCGCTATCACAACGTACTTCACCGTGGTCTGTAACGTGAGAGTCCATATGATACATGATATCGCGCCGATGATATAATCGGCTCCGTATGTGGGATTGGCTCCGGTGATGGCCTTCATCACGTACAGGGGCGACGTACCTATGTCGCCGAAGACGATCCCTACCGTCACCAGCAGGGTGGCCAACGTCACGGGATGCCTATGTGAGGCCGGGCAGCTTGATACTGTTTTCATGATTGCAAGTACAATTTGAGTCAACTTTATTAACAAGACTCCTTCGTGTTATGTTGGCTACGCTATGGCGTTTTTTTTGACAACTATCGCCGTAATGAGGGTGATTTACTTAAAAAAATGCATCAAATAATGCCTGCAAATTTGGGATTGGAAGATTTTAATGCTATATTTGCAATCGAAAAACCTAACACCTTAGATTGAAATCTTCATGAAAGAAAAACGTCTTCTCCTGGGCGACGAAGCTTTTGCATTGGGAACTATCAATGCAGGTTTGTCCGGCGCTTACGCTTACCCGGGTACCCCCTCTACCGAAATAACCGAATACATTCAGGAAAATCCCGTGGCCAAGGAGCGTCGCATCCACTCACATTGGTCGTCAAACGAAAAGACCGCCATGGAGTCGGCCCTCGGCATGTCGTATTGCGGCAAGCGAGCCTATGTGGCCATGAAGCATGTGGGCCTCAATGTGGCGGCCGATCCATTTGTCAATTCCGCGATGACCGGAGCCAATGGCGGTCTGCTCGTTGTAGCTGCCGACGACCCCTCGATGCACTCGTCGCAGAACGAGCAGGACTCGCGTTTCTATGCCGATTTCGCCCTGCTGCCCGCTCTCGAGCCCTCCAATCAGCAGGAAGCATATGATATGGCCGCTTACGGCTTCGAATTATCCGAGAAATTCAAGCTCCCCGTGCTCGTGCGCTTTGTCACACGCCTGTCGCACTCCCGCGGAGTAGTGGAAGTCGACACCGAGGCAGCTCCCGAAAATGCTTTATCATACCCCGACGATCAGCGTCGCTGGGTGCTCATGCCCGTCAATTCAAAGGCCCGCTATCCCAAGCTCATCGAAGACTACGCCGCCCTCGAAAAGATTGCCGAGACATCGCCGTTCAACTCCCTCTCGGCTGGCAGCGACATGCGTCTGGGTATCATCGCGAGCGGCATCGCATACAATTATCTCAACGAGGTATTCGACGGCAAATGCCCCTTCCCCGTACTGAAAATTTCACAATATCCCATACCCACGGCCCTGGTACAACAGCTCTCTGACCGTACCGAGTCACTGCTCGTGATCGAGGAAGGCCAGCCCTTCATCGAACAGAAACTCCGCGGTACGCTCAATCTGCGTCCGCGCCTTTACGGCAAGCTCTCTGGCCAGCTCCCCCGCACCGGCGAGCTTACCCCCGATGCCGTGCGCGACTGCATCGCCTCCCTTTGCCCCGATGTGATTTCGCCCCGCGAAACCACTCCCGACGTGCCCCGTCAGGTAGTGATGCCGCGTCCGCCGGCCCTCTGCCAGGGATGCGGTCACCGCGACGTATATCACGCACTGATCGATACTATGAAAGAATACGCCTCGCCGCGTGTGTTCGGCGATATCGGCTGCTACACATTAGGCTGGCTCTCACCTTTCAACGCTATCGACACCGTAGTGGATATGGGTGCCTCCATCACCATGGCCAAAGGCGCCGCCGATGCCGGACAGCATCCCGCCGTGGCCATCATAGGCGACTCCACATTCACGCACTCCGGCATGACCGGTCTCCTCGACGCGATCAACGAGAACTCCAACGTGCTCATAATCATATCCGACAACTACACCACCGGCATGACCGGCGGACAAGACTCACAGGGCACAGGCAAGCTCTATGAAATCTGCATGGGACTCGGCGTCGACCCGGATCACCTCCATATGATCGACTCCCTCCCCAAGAACTACGAGGATATGAAAGCCCTCTTCAAGAAAGAAATCGATTACCCCGGCTGCTCCGTGATCATCTCAGAACGCGAATGCATCCAGACAGCACGCCGCCACGCCAAACAAATCAAGAAATAACATGAAAACAGACATCATACTCGCAGGCGTGGGAGGCCAAGGCATTCTCTCGATCGCCACAATCCTCGGTGCCGCAGCTCTTGAGGCTGGCCTTTTCCTCAAACAAGCCGAAGTGCATGGCATGAGCCAGCGCGGTGGCGACGTACAGTCGAATCTCCGCATCAGCAGCAACCCCGTGCACTCCGATCTCATCCCGCTGGGAGGAGCCGACATCATCGTGTCGCTTGAGCCTATGGAAGCTCTCCGCTATCTGCCGTATCTCAAGCCCGAGGGCTGGATCGTCACCTCGACGCTACCCTTTAAAAACATTCCCAACTATCCCGATGAGGAAGCCCTGATGGCCGAGCTGCACAAGTGCAAGCACCTGGTGGCATTCGATATGGATGCCGTGGCCAAGGAAGTAGGCTCCGTGCGTGCCTCCAATATGGTGCTCCTCGGCGCGGCCTCGCCTTACATCGACATCCCGCAGAACGATATCGAGAAAGCCATCGCCAAGATTTTCGGCGCCAAGGGTGAGAAGATTGTCGAAATGAATATCGCGGCCTTCCGTGCCGGTAAAGCAAAAGCATAAAGGATATGTTTCCCATTACCAACGACCAACTCAACGAGGCGCTGTCCCGCATGGGGCTGAAATCACTCTCGCAGGCCTCCATCCGCCAGATCTGCGCCATCTCGGATATGCTCGAGCAGATCGCCGGCGACTCATACGTGCATCTCGAGCTGGGCAATCCCGGTCTTGCGGCAAGCCGCGTGGGCATCGAGGCCGAATGCGCGGCTTTGCAGAATGGCATAGCCAACCGTTACCCCAACATCTCGGGTTTCGCCGACTTGAAGCAAAACGGCTCGAAGTTTGTCAAAGCTTTTCTCGACATCGACATAGAGCCGGCGCATATCATACCCACTGTAGGCTCGATGCAGGGTACATTCACCATCATGACCCTGCTCGCCCACCGCGACAAGAAGCGCGACACGATGCTCTTCATCTATCCCGGCTTCCCGGCACAGACACTCCAGGCGCATGTCACAGGCATGAAGATGGAGTCGATCGACCTGTACGATTACCGTGGCAAAGCTCTTGAGGAGAAACTCGACCAGGTGCTCGCCAAAGGCAACATCTCCGGCATGATCTACAGCAATCCCAACAACCCCGCATGGACCAACTTCACCGAGGAAGAGCTGGAAATCATAGGCCGCATGGCCACCAAGCACGACGTAATCGTGATGGAAGACCACGCCTATCTCGGCATGGACTTCCGCACCGATTACTCCAAGCCTTATTGTGCTCCCTTTGTGCCCACAGTGGCCCGCTATACCGCCAATTACGTACTCTTTCTCTCGGCATCGAAGATATTCAGCTATGCCGGCCAGCGCATAGCCATAGTATGCGTGTCGGATAAGCTCGCCGCGCGCGAGTTTGCCGGTCTCGATGACTTTTTCGGACTCCCGCGCTTCATCGACTCATATATATTCGGTGTGCTGTACGTAGCATCGTCAGGCACGGCACATTCGGCCCAGTTTGCCTTTGCGGCGATGCTGGGAGCGGCTGTCGACGGTACGCTCGACTTCGTCAAGGAAGCCGAGGAATACGGTCGCCGCGGTCGTCTGGCCAAGGATATTTTCAAAAAGCATGGCTTCCAGCTCGTATATGATTGCGATGCCGACGGCAGCGAGATCGGCGACGGCTTCTTCTTCACCGTGCGCTACGGCGACATGTCATGTGAGGAGGTGCAGCGCGAGCTGATGCGCTACGGAGTGGCCGCCATCGCCCTGTCGAATACCGGCAGCAATCAGGAAGGCGTGCGCGTGTGCGTGTCCATGCTTACATCCGACGATCATTTCACCACTCTCGACCAACGCCTCAAAAGCTTCCACGATGAGCACTAATTTCATGACCGCCGACCAGGCTGTCGGCTTGATCAAAAGCGGCCATCACGTATACGTGCAGGGCAGCACCTCGGTGCCCGAGATACTGCTCGACGCACTCGCCCGCCGCGCCGGCGAATTGCGCGACGTGACCATTTACTCCGGCTTCTGCGTAGCCAAGGGCCCGTCGGCGTATTGCCGCCCCGAGTTCAAGGACTCGTTCCTGGTCAATTCATTCTTTGTCTCCAATTCCGTGCGTGAGCATGTGGCCAACGGCTATGGTGCCACCACGCCGCGTTTTCTTGGCGAAGTTCCATCGATGTTCCGCGATGGCACATGGCCTCTCGATGTGGCTCTGATCAATTGCTCCCTGCCCAATGAGGAGGGCTACGTGTCGTTCGGTGTATCGGCCGACGTCGCCACATCCGCTGTAGAGTGTGCACCCATCGTCATCGCTCAGATCAACAAGGCGATGCCCTTCTCCTATGGCGATCCGGTGATACACATTTCGAAGCTTGCGGCTGCCGTCGAGGTCGATGACCCGCTTGTGGAAGTACCCACGGCCGAGCCTACTGCGGCCGAGATCAATATCGGTAATCACATCGCCGAGTACATCCCCGATGGTGCGACCTTGCAGATAGGGGTAGGGGGTATTCCCAACGCCGTGCTCCGTGCCCTCCATGGCCACAAGCACCTGGGCGTGCACACCGAGGCAATGACCGATGGCCTGCTCCCGCTGATGGAGGCCGGCGTGATAGACAATTCGCAGAAGAAGATCCTCCCCGGCAAATCGGTGGCATCCCTCGCGCTGGGCTCCCGGCGTCTGTACGATTACATGGACTACAACAAGGACATGGTATTCAAGGACGTCGCATGGACCAATGACCCCTTCATCATCGGTCAGAATCCCAAAGTGGTATCCATCAATTCGTGCATTGAGATAGACCTCACCGGTCAGATCTGCGCCGATTCCATCGGCAATAAGATCTTCTCCGGTATCGGCGGACAGCACGACTTCGTCTATGGCTCGTCGCGCAGCGAGGGCGGACAGTCATTCATCGCCATGCTCTCAGCCACCAACAAGGGTATCAGCAAGATCAAGCCCGTGCTTACCGAAGGTGCCGGTGTGGTGACCACACGCTTCCAGGCACACTATATAGCTACCGAAAACGGTATCGTGAACCTGCGCGGACGTTCGTTGCCCGAGCGTGCCAAGCTGCTCATCAGCATCGCTCACCCTGACGCCCGCGAGGAGCTCGAACGCGCCGCGGTGGCACGCTTCGGCCACTCATTCCTCCGGCTGAAATAATCCTGCCAAATAACAAAAGAAATTCCGCAGCTGCTACGGTGCAACTGCGGAATTTTATTTTATCGGCCCTCCGGGGCGTCTCACTGTTTCATGAGCTTGAGCCACTTGAAGTAGCCGAGCAGGGCGATGGCTGTATATATGGCATAGAGGCAGGCATAGAAATAGATGCCTTTATAGATGTAGAGAAAGACGCATACGGCATCCACTACGAGCCACGCGAGCCATTGCTCGGCATACTTGCGGGCGAGCATCCAGAGAGCCACGATGCTCAGAGCCGTCGTAAAGGCATCAGCCAGCGGTACAGTGCTGTCGGTGGCATGTACCAGGAATTGCCACAGCGCGCCCCAGATTACTAAGAGCGCCACTGTGACCCCGGCCCATACCCCGGCCGGGGTGCGGGTGATCTTGCGGGCCGATTTTGCTGTGTCTTTTTTTGCAGAGCCTTTCGTCCAGATGTAATAGCCGTATACAGCTATCGCGAGATAATAGATATTGATACCGAAATCTGCGTAGAGACCTTTGCGGAAATATATCCACATGGATATGGCTGGCATGATGACCGATGCAATCCACATGCGCGGATTGGCATGATATTCATACCACAGATACACCAGGCCGATGATGAAGCCGGATATTTCGAGAAGCAGATCCCAGTTCATATCCTTTAGAAGCTGAGGGCTACGGTACCCATCACGTTAGTGGTGGCCTGGGCGGCAAATCCGGCATAGCGGTAGATGACTTTCTCAGAGCCGTCCACGTAATAGCCTGCGCCGGCATAGCCGTTGTTGCAGTACTTCTTGTTGAAGAGATTGTATACCGCGAATCCGAGGCGGAGCGCCTTTACGCCTTTGATCTGGCGGAAAGTGTATCCGAGGTGCAAGTCAGTCACGCAATAAGCGTCGAGCTTGGCCTCTTCAGTGCGGGCATTGTTCATGTACTGGCTTGATACGTAGCGGGTAGCGAGTGATGCGTCGAAACCTTTCACATGGAAATTGAAGGCATTGTGGAGTATCACCGAGGGTGAGAAGGCGATGGGGGTGTCGCCGAGGTCGAATGAAATAGGATTGGTCCATTCGTCCTCGTAGATGTATTCCACGAAATTCTTGATGCGGTTGCGTGAGAAAGTCGCGTTGATCGACCAATCAAACCAGGTCACGGGGCGCAGTGCACCCTGCAGTTCGATACCCATGCGGTAGCTGTCGGGCACGTTGCTGGCCATGGCTTCGCCTATC
>CANSGE010000110.1 GCA_947646295.1 uncultured Bacteroidales bacterium | reverse complement strand
GCCCTGGGATACGAACGGTATCGACGGTGTGAACCGTTTCCTCAAGAAGCTCTGGGGTCTCTATTACAAGGGCGACGAGCTGCTCGTGGACGACAGCGAGCCTACAGCCGAAAATCTGATGGCACTGCATACACTCATCAAGAAAGTGACAGGCGATATAGAGAATTTCTCATATAATACGTCGGTGGCGGCTTTCATGATATGTGTCAACGAGCTCAGCAAGCAGAAATGCCGCTCACGCAAGGTACTGGATGTGCTGCCGATATTGCTCGCTCCATTCGCCCCCCACATCGCCGAGGAACTCTGGCACAGCGCCCTGGGTCACGATAGCACGATATGTGATGCCCGCTGGCCCGAATACGACGAAGCCTGCATGCGCCGCTCGACGGTGAACTATGCAGTGTCGTTCAACGGCAAGGCCCGCTTCAATATCGAGGTGACGGCTGACATGCCGGCGGCTGAGGTCGAGAAGACGGCTCTGGGCCATGAGGCAGCCGCCAAGTGGCTCGATGGAAAGACCGTGCGCAAGGTGATAGTGGTGCCCGGAAAAATTGTCAATATTGTGATCGGTTGATAGCACCGCATCACAATATTAGGGCCTACTTTACGTTATAAAAGGAGGCAGACTGCGGTCTGCTTCCTTTTACAGGTAATAAACCGACCATGAAACAATTAGTATTCGCAACCAATAATATCCATAAATTAGAAGAATTGCGGCGGATGGCGGGCAGTGATATCGATATCCTGTCGCTGGCTGATATAGGCTGCCGGGACGATATCCCGGAGACGGCCGATACGCTCCGCGGCAATGCTCTGATCAAGGCTCGCTGGGTCAAGGAGAAGTATGGCTACGACTGCTTCGCCGATGATACCGGCCTGGAAGTAGATGCTCTCGGAGGTGCCCCCGGGGTGCTGAGCGCACGCTATGCCGGCGGCGAGGGACATGACAGCGCTGCCAATATGAAGAAGTTGCTCGCCGAACTTGACGGCAAAACCGACCGCACGGCCCGCTTCCGTACGGTGATCGCCCTGGTGGAGGGTGATCACGTGCACGAATTCGAGGGTACGGTAGAGGGTGATATCATAGGCGAGCCTCATGGCGAGGGCGGTTTCGGCTACGACCCGGTGTTCCGCCCTGAGGGCTGGGACAAGACTTTCGCCGAAGCTTCGGCTGATGAGAAAAATGCCGTGAGCCACCGCGGCCGCGCTGTGGCACGATTAATTGAATATCTTAAGTAACCAAATATATATGTTCAAAAGCTTATATACAACTCTCCTGTGCCTGTGTGCGGCGATCATGCCGGCTGTAGCCCAGCATGCCCCCGGCTCATGGCGCATATTGCCAATGAATGGCATTTCTTACGAAAAAGTGGTGGAGACGCCCTCGAAAGTATATTTCGTATCGAAGGCATCATCCACGGCGTATACGGTGCGCGCTCTTTACTGCTACGACAAAGAGAGCGGCGAAAGCCAGTATCAATCACCCGGCGACCGTATCTCGGCCAGCGATATCGCGGACCTCTACTACAACAAGGATGGCAAGTATCTGCTCGTGTCGTACGAATCGGGTAATATCGACCTTATCTATGAGGACGGCCGCACAGTGAATCTCCCCGAAATCAGAGATGCCGTGATATATACCGACAGCCGCAAGATCAATGAGGTGAATTTCTATAAGAACCGCATTCTGGTGGCTACTGATTTCGGCCTGGTGATCTATGATGACCAGTCGCACAATGTGATCGAATCGGCTATATATGGCTATCCGGTGCAGGCTATTTTCGGTATGAATGACCATCTCTTCATCCGTTGCAACAATAAGGTGTATGTGTCGCCGCTCAATGAGCGCCATAATTCGCTTGACAAGTTTGATGACAGCTGGGGTTATGAGCCGTTCAGCAACGTGCGCCCTCTCTCGGAGAGCGTGTTTATCGCTACAAAATATGACCGTCTTGAGCTCTCGGCTTTCTATCCTAATTTCGTGACGAAGAAATTCGGTGTGAATCTGATAGCCGACAATACCAAGATGACGAGTATCTCGCCTTCGGCCAACGGCTATGTAATCTTCGGCGCCCAAGGCATGATAAATGTGGCAAATGATGCTACGGCTACCATCACTGCGATCCCTGCGGCCCTCAAGGATAATGTATATGGGTCGTGGAACGGTGCGACATCTGTATGGGCTGCCGACCAGAATGGCGTGGGTAATTACAATATCACGACGTCTACCCCTACGGTGCTTGCTGAAAAGTATACGCCGATGGCCTCGCAGCAGTTCGAAGCTTACAGCTGTGTAAATTCGCCCGACGGCAGCAAGGTGTATATCGGGAATGCCGGTTATTCAAGCTATCATTCCGCAAGTCTGGATTGGGATAATAGAATAATTGTGGATAATTATGATTGGTCGACAGGCGAAATCAGCCATGATTCTCCCTTAGTATTACGCGAGGAGTTATTAGATCCTAATTCACGGGGATTATTTGGTACTTCTGCGGAATATGGATTGATACCGGGTGGCATGTGCGGCTTTGATGTCGATCCGATTGAGAGCGATCTGTTGTATATAAGTAATAGAATGGAGGGCTTACTTATAGTAAAGGATGGAAAATTAATATACGCTTACAATAAGTACAGAGCTGATAAATCACCTCTCCAATCAGGATGGTGTACGCAAGTTTTTGATGCTAAAATTGACCCCTATGGAAATTTGTGGGTGGCAAACTGGAATGGTAATACCAATGTGAAGATGTTGTCGAAAGCCGGCATGGATAAGCTTAGAAAAGATCCCTCATCTGTGTCGACATCCGATTGGGTGATAGCCAAGTTTCCTTCCAATCACGCAGGTAGTACGGAAATGAAACTATGTGCTACCAGAATAAAACCCGGTAAACTTTTATATACCGATGGTACCTATCAAGGACATATTTTTATATACGATTTTAAAGGAACTGCTTCCATTTCCGATGACGTAGTACATGAATACAGTACGCTCATGGATCAAGATGGAAATACAAATTCGCCAATAAGCAGAACAATCCTTCAAGAAGATAAATCAGGCAATATTTGGATTGGTACGTCAGAGGGTATATACGTATTGGAAGATCTTGACCAGCAAGGTTCTGACGCATTGCGTGTGCGCCGTCCGAAAGTGCCTCGTAATGATGGTACCAACTATGTGGATTATCTGCTGCCGTCGGATGTGATCACCGGTATCGCTGTGGACGGAAGTAACCGCAAGTGGATCACCACACAATCATCGGGCGCTTATCTCGTGAACGCTGACGGCACTGAGATACTTGAGACATTTACCAAGGAAAACTCGCCATTCCTCTCCAATGAGGTATTCACTGTGGCTTGCGATCCGAATGGCAATGATGTGCTTTTCGGCACACGCAACGGTCTGTATATCTACAGCAGCACCTCCGCACCGGCTTCCGACGACTACAGCAATGTGATCGCCTACCCCAATCCCGTGCGTCCCGACTACAGCGGCTGGATCACCATCCAGGGCCTGATGGACAATTCTCTTGTGAAGATAGCCGATCCGCAGGGCAATGTAATAGCCACCGGTCGCTCAGAGGGCGGCATGTACGTGTGGGATGGCTGCAATAGTGCAGGCCAGCGTGTGAGCTCGGGTGTATATACTGTATTTGCTTCATCGAGTGACGGTACAAACTCTGATGGCGCCGCCGTGACACGTATTGTAATGATAAAATGATAGAAAATCTGAAATATAAAGATGAGGTGGATAAGTCATACGGCATCGCCGGTATGGCTATCTCACTCATTGCTTGCGATTGTGAGCAATATATGGCCTCTGTTTCGATCGAGAACGGGGAGGAGCAGGTGGAACTCTCGCCTGAGCTTTTCTTCATCCGTAATCCGCGGTTTTCAGCTAAAATTACCTGGACTGATCTTATCAAGCAATTCCGTATAGCCACAGCCATGTTGCTCGGTAATGCTCTCTGCCGCCACTACGGGGCAACGGATCTGCTTCAGGAAGATTCCTTGACGCAACTGAAGGACTTTCTTGTGTCGGAGGGTCACGAATTGTGCGAGCTTGAGGATGATGAAATAAATGAGATTTTCGACAATAGCCGCCGGTATTATACACGTCTTTTCTCACATGGAGGTGTACAGACGATAGCGCGCGACTTTGCCACTACATTGAGAGTGAGACGCCGCCTCTCGAGCGGCGAAATCCTCGACCATCTCTCGAGATTGAATAATATCTGACGATTGTAAATCCCCTATTCTGACCCCGTGCACTTCACAGCGCGGGGTCTTTGCGTTATAGTACGCCTTGTGAGAGAATGACACGGCAAATAATGCCTCATAGAGAAGGCGTGCCGGAGGCACGGCGATTATAGAGAACCCCGTGCTTCAGCTCGGGGGACAGGTACAGCTCAGTATGATGCCCCTTTGAGAAAGTCGTGCCGGAGGCACGGCGATTATAGAGAACCCAGTGCTTTAGCTCGGGGGACAGCATATGGTAGTGTATAGAGTCCTGGAAGGACGATGTAATGGTCACAAAGATCGCGGTCATCGAAACGTCTTTATATTGTAAAGGAAACCATTACAACGTGCCTCCGGCACTCCATACCGAGGTTTATCGGTGACCCCGAGCTAAAGCACGGGGTTTTCTATTATTACCGTGCCTCCGGCACGCTTTGTCACCTTATTTATTGGGACGCTTTTTCAAATTTTGTCCGAGACAGAAAGCACACACTTTCACGATCCTCTTATCGGCATGTTTCTGCATCAATTTAAATGCCAGATATGGAACATAAATACCTGATACTAAAGATAAAAATGTATGTACTTGCCAGGGTAAAGATATGAAATGGTGTAAAACTTGTTGAGTCAAAATATTAAAGTACCACGATAGTAGGAAAATAATGTAATTAGAACCTGTGAGGTGATCAAGAAATGTATAATTATTATCTACCAGCCATTGTGCAAGAGATAGACACATACCTATTCCAAAAAGAGAGGCGGTGAGATAGAATATATATTGATACTCGGATAAGAAGAAAAAAGCCACCCATAACAGACCGCAAATAATAAATGTACTCAATTTATGCCAAGGAATGCATTTATTTATATAGGTATCGTAATGAGCATATATACATCCTAAAACAAAAAATAGACCGAGATTACATATTTTGCCTATCGAAAGCAAATGCACGTCTTTTAAGCCCATAAAAGGTAGAATGGCAAATATTATAAAGAGAATAATATTATACTGCCATGCCTTAATATTGTGCTTTCGAGCCAAATATATGTATGCAAAACAGAAAATTAGCAATAAAAAACTTGCTTGTAAAAACCAAAAGAAGGGTATAACTAATTTATCGTCAAATATTAAGCTTTTAATAAAGGTCTCTGCGGTAAATGTTACTTCGTCATCGGCCATAAAAGAAAATTGAGACCGTGGAAAAAATGTTACAAGTAACAATGTGAAAAAAGGAATGAGCAGTCTTTTTACTTTATTGATGGTAAATTTACTACTCGAAATAAGGGGCTTCTTTTGATTCATAAATGTGGTATAAACCATCAAGAAGCCGGATACAAACAAAAATAATGGCATTCGAAAGTTTACCATCATTTTATATATTGGCAATGAGAAGCCGTTGTATCCGTCAGGATATTCATGGAAAGAGTGCCCGAAGACTACGAGTATGATGCCTATTATCTGTAAATAAGCTATATATTTGATATATATTTTTTCTTCTGATGCTTGTTTTGTTGGCGCCATGAAATTTATAGCTGCAAGGGATAGAATCGTAAAAATTCTTATCTATTTTTCTTGAGGCAAAATTAGTAAATTTTGGGATAAAAAAAAATTACTCGTCATCTCGACGAGCAATCTCTTTAACCTTAAATCTAATACCATGAAAAACACAGTGCAAAATTAATACTTTTATGTTATACAACATAATTTCAGGGCAGAAAATTTATCCGTTTTACTTAATTTAACATAAATACAAGTCTGAGCTTGTTAAAATCTGAAAAAGTTTTAACGACTCATAACGAATTTTCCGGGGCAGCGGGGTCAGAATTTGCCTGTGAGGATATTTTTGATTTCGTTGAGCTTGGCGAGGGCTTCCAGCGGGGTGAGATTGTTGATGTCGGCCGAGAGGATTTCGTCGCGTACCTGGGCGAGCACCGGGTCGTCAAGCTGGAAGAATGAGAGTTGCATGCCGGGGGTATCATCGACGTGCGCCAGGGCCTCGGATGAATCATTGCGGCGGTTGTCAGTCTCGAGGCGGTGGAGTATCTGATCGGCGCGCTCGACGATGGAGCGCGGCATGCCTGCGAGGCGCGCCACATGGATACCGAAGCTGTGCTCTGATCCGCCGGGCGAGAGCTTGCGTAAGAATACTACGCGTCCGTCGATTTCCTTGACGGAGACATTTACGTTGCGGATGCGCGGGTGTGTCGTCTCCATCTCGTTGAGTTCGTGGTAGTGAGTGGCAAATAGTGTCTTGGGGTGCAGATCGGAGTATTCGTGGATATATTCCACGATGGCCCATGCGATGGATATGCCGTCGTAGGTGGAGGTTCCGCGGCCGAGTTCGTCGAAGAGAATGAGGGAGCGTCGTGAGAGATTGTTGAGTATTGAGGCCGCCTCATTCATCTCCACCATGAATGTGGATTCGCCCAGAGAGATGTTGTCGGAAGCGCCTACGCGTGTGAATATCTTGTCGACCACTCCGATATGAGCGGCATCGGCAGCTACGAAACAGCCTATCTGGGCCATTATCACATTGAGGGCTGTCTGGCGCAGGAGGGCTGATTTACCCGACATATTGGGGCCGGTGATCATCAATATCTGGTCGGAATCGTTGTCGAGGCGGATGGAGTTGGTGATGTAGCTTTCGCCCGACGGCAGGCGCCGCTCTATCACGGGATGGCGGGCTTCGGTGAGTGATATTTCGAGCGAATCGTCGACTATCGGGCGGCAGTAGTGATTTTCAGCCGCCACGCGGGTGAAAGCGTTGAGCACATCGAGCCGGGCGAGCAATGAGGCGTCGAGGAGCAGTGCGGGTATATAGGCGGCCACGTCGGCCACGAGGGCGGCGTAGAGCCGGGCCTGGATTGATTCGATACGCTCTTGTGCGGAGAGTATCTTTTCTTCGTATTCTTTGAGTTCCTGGGTGATGTAGCGCTCGGCATTTACGAGTGTCTGCTTGCGTATCCACTCCTGGGGCACTTTGTCCTTATGGGTGTTTGTCACCTCGATATAGTAGCCGAACACGTTGTTATAGCCGATTTTGAGCGAGGAAATACCTGTAGCGGCGCTTTCGCGGGCCTGAATTTTGAGGAGGTAGTCTTTGCCGGAGAAGGCTATGGCGCGCAGATCGTCGAGTTCGGCATCGACACCGTCGGATATGTATTCGCCTTTTGCGGCTATGCTTGATGCGTCGGGCCGGATTTCGCGGCCGATGCGGTCGATGATCTTGCTGCAGGGATTGAGCTGATCGGCCAGGGCGTGTAGAGAGCTGCAATCGGTGCGCAGGCATATGTCGCGTATCGGTGCGATGGTGGCGAGTGCGGTGCGTATCTGCAGCAGCTCGCGCGGGGTGACACGCTGTGTCGAAACTTTGGCCACGAGGCGCTCAAGGTCACCTACTTCCTTGAGCAGGTCGGCCAGGTTGTCACGGTCTTCGGGGTTGCGGAAGAAGGTCTCGACGATATCGAGGCGTTCGTTTATGGCGGCGGGATCGCGGAGCGGGAATAGCAGCCAGCGGTGGAGCAGGCGCGAACCCATCGAAGTGGATGTGCGGTCGAGTACGCTCAGCAGGCTCATGCCGCCCTCGTCGAGCGGTGCGATCAGCTCGAGATTGCGCACGGTGAAGCGGTCCATGCGCACGTAGCGGTCTTGCTCGATGCGCGCTATGGATGTGATATGGCCGAGCCGGGAGTGCTGGGTGACGTCGAGATAATGCAGCACGGCGCCGGCGGCTATGATGGCATCCGGCATATGGTCTATGCCGAAACCTTTCAGTGAGGCTGTGGAGAATTGGTTGAGAAGGCGCTCGTTGGCCGAATCGGAGGTAAATAGCCAGTCGTCGAGTTCGAAAAACAGATAGCGTTCCGAGAGCATTTCAGTGGCGCGGGCTTTGAGACCGCGCATCACGAGCACCTCCTTTGGCGCCATGCCCGACATTATCTTGTCGATATAGTCGGGTGAGCCTTCCGCAGCCAGAAATTCGCCTGTG
>CANSGE010000109.1 GCA_947646295.1 uncultured Bacteroidales bacterium | reverse complement strand
GGATATAAGAAAGACTATTTGCGCAACACTATTATTCAAAGAATGGTCGCAGAGGGTTTTATTGAAAAATTAAATAAAGAGTCGGCAACAAGTCCAAGTCAAAAATATAGAGCGACGGCTCTAAAAGTCTAAGGACATTTCCTTTTTTCTTGTGCATTGTCGGAGATTTTTTTAACTTTGCATTACTATAGTAAAAAAATCACGTGATGTTACATAAAATAGAAGCTCTGCGCAGTGAAATAGCCGCTCTTACTGCATCCGACGCGGCTCAAGTAGAAGAATTGCGCATCAAATATCTCAGCAAAAAAGGCCTTGTGGCCGCTCTTTTCGATCAGTTCCGCGAGCTGCCCGCCGACCAGAAGCGTGAGCTCGGCCGCCCGGTCAACGAGCTGAAAGCTTTTGCAACCGATAAAATCAATTCGCTGCGCGACGCGCTCGGCAACAATGACGATAAGGCCGTGGGCCTCGACCTCACCCGCACGGCCGCTCCCATGCACACCGGCACACGCCATCCCCTCTCGCTCATCCGCGAGGAAATCATAGCCATCTTCCGCCGCCTCGGCTTCAATATCGCCGAAGGCCCCGAAATCGAGGACGACTGGCATGTGTTTGAGTCGCTCAACTTCGCCGCCGACCATCCCGCACGCGATATGCAGGATACATTCTTCATCAACCGCACTCCCGACGTGCTGCTGCGCACGCACACATCGTCGGTGCAGAGCCGTGTGATGGAGCACACTGAGCCGCCCATCCGCATCATCTGCCCCGGACGCGTATACCGCAACGAGGCTGTATCGGCCCGCGCGCACTGCTTCTTCCATCAGGTCGAGGCTCTGTACGTGGACAAGGACGTGACTTTTGCCGATCTGCTCCAGACTCTCCGCTACTTCGCTCAGGAAATGTTCGGCCCCGAGACCAAGATACGTCTCCGCCCGAGCTACTTCCCCTTCACCGAGCCTTCCGCCGAAATGGATATCAGCTGCGATCTCTGCGGCGGCAAGGGTTGCTCTTTCTGCAAGGGTACAGGCTGGGTAGAGATCCTGGGCTGCGGTATGGTGGACCCCAACGTGCTCGACGCCTGCGGCATCGACTCCAAGAAATATACCGGATTTGCTCTCGGCATGGGCGTCGAACGCATCGCCAACCTCAAATACCGTGTCAATGACCTCCGTCTCTTCTCGGAGAATGACGTGCGCTTCCTCGACGAATTTACCGGAGCTCACTAAGGTATGAAGGCCTCGGAACGTTACGAAAAGGTACTCCAACGCTTCGAGCACGAAATGCCCACACCGGCCACGGAGCTGCACTACAGCTCGCCCTACGAGCTGCTGGTGGCAGTGATACTCTCGGCCCAATGCACTGATAAGCGCGTAAATATGATTACGCCCCGGCTTTTCGAGGCGTTCCCCGACGCGTTTGCTCTCGCCAAGGCCACTCCCGAGGAGGTGTATGAGCTTATAAAATCGTGTTCGTATCCCAATAATAAGACCCGCTCGCTGCTCGGTATGGCGCGCCGCCTCGTCGATGAGTTCGGCGGGGTGATCCCTGATGATTTCGATTCGCTCATCTCGCTGCCCGGGGTAGGGCGCAAGACGGCCAACGTGATACTCTCGGTGCTCTTCAACCGTCCGGCGATGGCCGTCGATACGCATGTCTTCCGTGTGGCCGACCGTATCGGTCTCACCACCAACTCGCGTACACCGCTCAAAACCGAGCAGGCCCTCACGGCACGTATCCCCGAAGATCTCATACCGCGGGCGCATCATTGGCTCATATTGCACGGCCGATACGTGTGCAAGGCCCGCAAGCCATTGTGCGACAAATGTTTCCTCAATGACCTCTGCCGCGCTTATCCAAAGTTCCAACGTGAGGAAAAGCGCCGCGCCGAACTTGCTAAACTCAAGCCATAGTGGAACAGACTTTCCTGATGATCATCGAAGTGCTCGGCACGTTTGCCTTCGCCATTTCGGGTATCCGGCTGGCGGCGGCCAAGCGTTTCGACTGGTTCGGGGCCTATGTCGTAGGTCTCGTGACGGCCATCGGAGGTGGTACGCTGCGCGATGTGCTCCTCGATATCCCCGTATTCTGGATGCTCTCGCCCATGTACCTCTCGGTGACGGCCATATCATTGCTGATGGTGATACTCTTCCGCAAAGCTCTCGTGGGAGGGATGCGCACCATATTTATATTCGATGCCATCGGCCTGGCGCTCTTTGTAGTGGTGGGTATCGAGAAGACTCTTGTGGCCGGGTGGCCGATGTGGGTGGCCGTGGTGATGGGTATCATCACCGGCTCTTTCGGCGGCGTGACCCGCGACATCCTCATCAACGAAGAGCCGCTCTTCTTCCGCAAAGACATCTATGCCACAGCCTGCCTGGCCGGCGGGGTGGCTTATTGGCTGCTCACCCTCACCGGGCTCGCCCCCTGGATAGCTCAGATCACTTGCGCGGTCACTGTAGTGGGACTGCGTGTGGCTGCTGTGATGTTCAATTGGTCTTTGCCCATATTGCATGTTGACCCCAAGGCATTGCCTAAAGAAACCGAATCTGAAAAATGACAAAACGCGACGAAGCACTGCGATTTATCAAATATTGTGTGGTGGGATGCATCAATACCCTCATCACGCTCGGTGTGATTTTCTTGTGTAAATCCATGCTCGGCGTCAATCCGTATGTGAGCAACGCGCTCGGCTACGTCGCGGGCCTGATCAATTCATACATTTGGAATAAACATTGGGTATTCCACTCCCGCGGAGGCTACCTGCGCGAGAGTATCAAGTTTTTTGCCGGCTTCGGCATCTGCTACGGCTTGCAGTTTCTCGCGGTGTGGGCTATGTCGAGCAGTGCGTTTGGCTCGATGGAGTTCCACATATGGTTTGTCACGCTGTCGGGCTACGGCATAGCCACCCTGATAGGCAATGTACTGTACACCCTGCTCAATTTTGTATACAACCGCGTGGTGACGTTTCATTGATGGCAAACTTTATAAACGCATCGGCGTTATAAAGTTATGTCTGCAACTTCATCACATACGCACCCCCGGCTTGATGTGCTTGTGAAGATCATCAAGGTAGTGGTTCCGCTCGTCGTATCGGCGGCGCTTGTGCTGTGGATGTTTCATAAGGTGGATATCCATCGGGTCGAGGCCATCATCCGCGATGGCGTGGATTACCGCTATATATTTCTGATGATGGCTATCACGGTGCTCTCGCACATCATCCGCGGCATCCGCTGGGGCATAC
This sequence comes from uncultured Bacteroidales bacterium, assembly GCA_947646295.1. Classification (GTDB taxonomy): domain Bacteria; phylum Bacteroidota; class Bacteroidia; order Bacteroidales; family Muribaculaceae; genus CAG-873. The sequence continues at coordinate 4,988 of CANSGE010000109.1, read as the reverse complement.
AATTGCGCGCGGCGGGTATACCGCGCATACCGGTGACGGCTGAAAGTGTGTCGATTTTCGGGGCTTATGCCCTCAATCTCGTATTTCCATTCCTCGGCGAGGCATGGCGATGCCTGTATATCTCGCGGCGCGAGCAGTGGAAACTCTCCACAGTGGTAGGCACTGACATAGGCGACCGCGCATCGGATGGCATAGTCATCGGCCTGCTGATAGTGCTCACTCTTTTCGTGGCGCGCCCGCAGATGCAATATTTCCTCAATCAATATCCTCTCGGTGAGACGCTCGACCGCATGAGCACCGACGGCTGGATGTGGATATGGATTGTGGCCTCGCTCGCCATACTCATCGCGCTCGACCTGCTCCTGCGCAATACCAAGTTTGTGCAGGGTATCAATACTTCCTGCCGCCGGATGTGGCGTGGCTTCGCAGTGCTCTTCCATATGCGGGGCACAGGCGAATATCTTTTGCTTACGATAGGTATATGGACGTGCTACTTCCTGGAGACTTACGTTTGCTTTTTCGCATTTCCATTCACCCGCGAATTGATTTCGCAGCCCGGGTGGGGACTTTTGCCGGGGCTGGTGGTATTTGTCTTCGGGTCGTGCAGCATGATAGTGCCGTCCAACGGCGGCCTGGGTCCGTGGAACATCGCGGTGATGTTCGCACTGTCGCTTTTCGGCATCAGTAATACTGATGGAGCGGCCTATTCGATCGTCTGCTGGTCATTCCAGACCATGATACTCATCGCAAGCGGTATATTCTCGGCCTTCTACATAGCCTTCGACCGCCACCGCCACAAAGCCAAAGCCGCCACGCAGTGAAATCCAAAGAAAAACGACCTCAACAAAAATACTTGCCCAATTGTTTCTATAAATGTAACATTCTTTCTCTTTGTTGATTTTAAGTACTTATCCAAAATAAAAAATCGGCTCAATTTGGGCCGATTTCTTTTTGGTGCGTTGGCGGGGGATTATTCTGTCTTTTGCCAAATATAGAGTCGGTCGGATGGGCGTATTTTGGCGGGGACGGGTATGGAGAACGCTTGCCCTTTGGTGACGGAGGGCACTGATTGGCAGTTGACCTGGATGTCGTCGACGGTGATCATCAGCGCTCCTGTAGTTGGGCCTGTGATTATGATTTCGTCGCCGATGTGCAGCTGTCCGGATTCCATGAGAAACTCTCCTACGCCGAGCCGCGAGAAGTATTTCACGCCTTTTGCCACATATTTTTTTACCCGGGTGGCCGACGAGCCGTATTTGCCCGACCATTCGCCGAGGCGTTGGCCGAGGTAGTAGCCGTTCCAGAAGCCGCGGTTGAAGATTTTTGCCAATTCCTCATCCCAGGCGGCGACGCGTTCGGCCGAATACGATCCGTCGATGATGGAGTCGATGGCCTCCGAATAGCATCGCACGGCCGTGGCCACGTACTCGGGTCCGCGGGCGCGGCCTTCGATTTTGAATACCCTCACGCCGGCATCGATCATGCGGTCGAGGAAGTGGATTGTCTTCAGATCCTTGGGCGACATGATGTATTTATTGTCGACGTTGAGCTGATCGCCGGTCTCGAGGTCGGTGACCTCGTATCCGCGGCGGCATATCTGAGTGCAAGCGCCGCGGTTGGCGCTCGAATTCATCTGATGGAGCGAAAGATAGCATTTGCCCGACACGGCCATGCAGAGTGCGCCGTGGCAGAACATCTCGATGCGCAGCTGCTCGCCGCGCGGGCCGCAGATGTTTTCTTCAGCGATAGTGCGGTGTATCTCGGATACCTGGTCCATGTTGAGCTCGCGGGCGAGCACGATGACGTCGGCCCATTGCGAGTAGAAGCGGGCGGCTTCGATATTGGAAATATTGCATTGAGTGGATATATGTACTTCCACTCCGCGGCTGCGGGCATAGAGTATGGCGGCGATATCAGAGGCGATGATGGCCGAGATGCCTGACTGTGCCACAGCGTCGATGATGGAGCGCATGCGGGGCAGGTCGCCGTCGTACATGATTGTATTGACGGTGAGATATGACTTCACACCGGCTTCATCGCAGATTTGAGCAATGCGGTGGAGGTCGTCGAGAGTGAAGTTTGCGCTGGAGCGCGAGCGCATATTGAGGCCTTCGACGCCGAAGTATACTGAATCGGTGCCGGCCTGGATCGCGGCGGCGAGCGACTCGTATGAGCCGACGGGTGCCATTATTTCGAAATCGGAGCGTTGCATGTGGGATATGGTATGGTGATTTTCAACACCAAAAACCCGACTTCACCGAGAGTGTGATGCCAGGTTTTGTGATGAGATATGTAAGGAGGTGCTGACCGTTATTCAGCGGGTGCTGCGGGAGCTTCGGCTGCGGGAGCTTCAGGAGCAGCGGGAGTGGCGAACTGGTCGCCGGCGGGCATTGCAGGCGCGGGCGCGGGAGCTGCGCTCTGTGTGCGCACGGCAGCGCCGTTGCTGGCCTTGGGCATAGTGTAAGCGGCAGCTACTGAGAGTACCACGATGAGAGCTGCGAGAGTCCAGGTGGCTTTCTCAAGGAAGCTGTTGGTCTGACGCACGCCCATCACTGAGCCGGCGCCGCCGAACTGCGACGAAAGGCCGCCGCCTTTGGATTTCTGAATGAGGACGATGCCGATGAGGAGTAAGGCAACGATTACGGTCAATACGATTACTACTACGTACATTTATTATATATTTAGATGATTTTATTGATTGTTGTTGCGCTCGCTTTGCTGCTGAATTTTGATAAGTTTCTGCAAAAAACGCAATTGGTCTGCAAAGTAAACACTTTTTTTCGGATAATTCAAGCTTAAATTGCTAATAATTTCATATGCACGCTCATAACGGTGCTGTTTTATGAAAATTTTAGCGAGACTTTCGCTCAGCAGGGAGTCTTGTGAGGGTTGGGGCGGCGCGGGAGGTGCCGGTCGGGCCGCTTTTGGCCGTGTGTCGACCGGGTGCGGCTCAGGCTCGGGCTCGGCTGACGCGGCGGCCGGATTACGGGCGAGGAATGAGTCGATGAGGGCGTCCTGAGAGCCGGCGGGGTGGGGAGATGGCGGGGCGGGTGTCTCGTCGCGCAGGAGTGTCTCGCCGTAGTCGGGCACGGGGTTGAATATCATGCGTTCGAGCAGGGCGTCTTCCTCGGCCGAGCGGTGTCCGTAGGTCTCGAGGAAGGTGTCAATGACATTTTCGGTCGAAGGAGTGGCCGGGGGCTGCTCCGCGGGATAGAAATCGCTCCATCCGAGTCCTGAGGGGTCTATGTATGATATTACCGCTTCGGGATTGCCTGCATATAGAGCTACTCGCGCGCGGTAGTCGGTCTCTTCATTTTTGGGGAGGTTGTGGCAGTATTTCAGCAGGATGGCCGGAGCCAGCGGCGATGCCGGACAGCTGTGGCTGAGGCTGCGGAGAGCGGCGAAATCGTCGGCACTGAGCGTGTCGGGATTGGTGCATGCGCGTGCTATGATATCAGTGTAGAGATCCATATTACCAATTGCCGAGGGTTGCGTTGAAAATAAGGTCGACGAGTTCTTCGGAAATCTGGTTGCAGAGGTCGTCCTGCACGTCGGTGAGCATCAGCGAGCTGTCGAAGTCGCGATATGCCGAGAATGTCTGGTCGATGTCTTTTCCCTCGGCTTTGTTGTCGATGTACTTGACGCGCACAGTGATGGTGAGGCGTGTCTGAGATGCGAGCGCATTCTCGGTGACGGCCTGCGGGGTGAGGTTGTAACCGGTGATTTCGCCTTCGAGCTGGAGGTCGGAAGCGCCGTCGGTGGTCTGCAGGCGGGTGTTGCGCGTGATGTAGTCGAGGAGCTCGTTCTCGAATGTCTGCTGTAGAGGCGGGTAGACGAGGGCGGCACGTATCGGGAATTCGGATACGTGTATTGTCTTGTAGACGGTGTAGTCGATGGATGAGCCGTTGAGTTTGTAGCTTGGTATGCAACCTCCGGCCACCCATATGCTTGCGATGGCAAATATAGGCAGGAGTACGCGGAAAAGTTTATTCGAGGCCATAGTCCTTGATTTTTCGGTAGAGAGTACGGGGAGAGATTTTGAGTTCGGCGGCGGCCGCCTTGCGGTGTCCGCCGTTGCGGCGGAGAGCCTCGGCGATAGCCCGGCGTTCCTGGTCCTCGAGAGTCTCGGGAGCTGCCGGCTCGGGTTCGGAGATGCGGCGAGGCACGGTGACAAGCGCCGTGGTGAGTGGACGCTCCGGTGTCTCGACTGGAGCGGGATCGGTCTCGGCGAAGTCGACGAATGTATCGATATGAGGTTCCTGCCGAGGCGCGGGGCGCTCGGCGGCATCGACGCGAGCCTGGAGCTCGTCGATGCGTTTCTGGAGGTTGAGGATGAGATTGAACAGCATCTCGCGCTCGCGGTCGTATGAGTGGCTGCCGTCGGGGCGAATAGCGGGGGCCGAGGAGTAAGTGGCGTTCTGCGGGAGGTAATGCCGGAGCATCCCGCGGGTGATGTCGTGGCCGGCCTCGAATATGGCGAGCTGCTCGATGACGTTTTTGAGCTGGCGCACATTGCCGGGCCAGCTGTATCGCTGCAGGGCGTCGCGGGCATCCTCGGTGAGGTCGATGACAGGGAGGCGCCACCGCTCGGCGAAGTCGCCGGCAAATTTATCGGCGAGCAGGGGGATATCCGCCCCGCGGTCGCGCAGCGGGGGTATGGCGATCTGCACTGTGGAGAGGCGGTAATACAGGTCTTCGCGGAATCGGCCTTCCTCGACAGCGCGGAGCATGTCGACGTTGGTAGCCGCCACGATGCGGATGTTGGTCTTCTGTACAGTGCTTGAGCCTACTTTAAGAAATTCGCCCGTCTCGAGCACGCGGAGTAACCGGGCCTGCGTGGTGAGTGGGAGTTCGGCTACCTCGTCGAGGAAAATCGTGCCGCCGTCGGCTTCCTCGAAATATCCCTTACGTGAGGCCACGGCTCCGGTGAATGAGCCTTTTTCGTGGCCGAACAGTTCGGAGTCGATGGTGCCTTCGGGTATGGCGCC
>CANSGE010000108.1 GCA_947646295.1 uncultured Bacteroidales bacterium | reverse complement strand
TTTCTCAAATTCCTTCACGATGATGGTGGCGTTGTGGCCGCCGAAGCCGAAGGAGTTGGAGAGTGCTGCGCGCACGGGACGTTCCTGGGCTTTGTTGAATGTGAAGTTGAGAGTGTAATCGATTTCTTCGTCGATGTCGTCTTCGGCATGGTTGATGGTGGGAGGCACGATATTTTCCTGCACGGCCTTGATGCTGAAGATGGCTTCCATGGCTCCGGTGGCACCGAGGAGGTGTCCGGTCATGGACTTGGTGGACGAGATGTTGAGCTTATGAGCGTGTTCGCCGAATACTTCGACCACGGCTTTGATTTCGGAGATGTCACCTACGGGAGTCGATGTGCCGTGGACGTTGATGTAGTCGATGTCTTCGGGTTTCATTCCGGCGTCTTCGAGGGCATTCTGCATTGAGAGGATTGCACCGAGGCCGTCGGGATGAGTGGCTGTGAGGTGGTATGCGTCGGCCGACATACCGCCGCCTGCTACTTCGGCGTAGATTTTAGCGCCGCGAGCCAGGGCGTGTTCGAGTTCCTCGAGCACGAGGACGGCAGAACCTTCACCCATGACGAATCCGTCGCGCGACTTGCTGAAGGGGCGAGAAGCGGTTTCGGGGCTGTCGTTGCGTGTCGAGAGGGCGCGCATGGAGTTGAAACCACCGACACCGGCGGGATAGATAGCAGCTTCGGCGCCACCGGTGATCATCACGTCGGCTTTACCGAGTCGGATGAGGTTGAAAGCGTCGATAATGGCGTTATTTGAAGATGCGCAGGCCGAAACGACACCGTAGTTGGGGCCGTGGTAGCCGTACTCCATCGAGATGTGTCCGGAAGCGATGTCGGCGATCATCTTGGGGATGAAGAAGGGATTGTATTTCGGGCCCTTGTCTTCGTTGAGGGCGTAATATCCGGCTTCTTCCTCAAAGGTGTGGAGGCCACCGATGCCGGCAGCTACGATGACACCGACGCGATTTTTATCGACGGCTCCTTCGGCTTCGATACCAGCGTCGTCGACGGCCTGACGGGCAGCGACGAGTGCATATTGGGCATAGAGGTCGAGCTGACGCAGTTTTTTGCGGTCGAAGTGATCTTCGGCGTTGAAGTTTTTCACTTCGCAGGCAAACTGAGTCTTGAATTTCGAGGCGTCGAAGTGAGTAATGGGGCCGGCACCGCTGACGCCGCGCTTCGCGGCATCCCAAGTTGAAGCAACGTCATTGCCCAGGGGAGAAAGAGCGCCGAGACCGGTTACTACTACACGTTTTAATTCCATTTGTGAAAAGGGGATAAATAATTGATTAGCACCGGATTTGCTGCTCCGGCGGACAGCTGATGCCTGTAATTTGAGGCTTCAAAAAAGTAAAAAGAGCCGAATTGCTGAGCAGGCGCCCGACATTCGGCTCTTATGATTCTTTAGGCTTGGTGAGCTTCGATGTAGTTGATAGCGTCGCCTACGGTCTTGATCTGCTGAGCTTCTTCTTCGGGGATTTCGAGGTTGAATTCTTTTTCGAGTTCCATGATGAGCTCTACTGTATCAAGAGAGTCAGCACCGAGGTCGGTGGTGAATGAAGCGGTTTCGGTAACTTGTTCTTTTTCGAGGCCGAGTTTGTCGGTGACGATGTCAACGACGCGATCTGCTATTTCTGACATAATAATTAGTTGTTATTAATTAATAATATTCTTTTTCGCGGTGCAAAGTAAACAAAAATATATGAGATGAGGAAATTTTTATGCGTTTTTTTTGCACTTTCGATTGATTATCACTTCATTAACAAATATTAACATTAGCTTTTCTGATATTCCGTGGGCGACATACCGGTGAGATGCTTGAAATATTTGCCGAAAGATGATTGGGTGGGGAAGTTGAGTGCGTAGGCCACCTGCTGGATGTTGCGGTTGGAAAAACGCAGCATGTTTTTTGCTTCCATGAGCACGAAATCGTCGATCCATTTTGCGGCAGAGCGGCCTGTGGCTTCCTTGACCAGCAGGGAGAGGTATTTGGGTGATATGAAGAGCTTGTCGGCGTAAAATGATACCGAGCGCTCGCGGACATAGTGCAGATGTACCATCTTGACAAACTCGCGCACGTAGTCGTGGCGGCGTCCCATGCTCTGGGCTGTGGCGGTATAGTCGATCATGCCGCTGATGCGCTTGTGGAAAAACTGCACCATCTGGTAGAAGAATGCTGCGATGAGACTTGTGGCGATGTTTTTGTTGATGAGCGGGTTGGTGTTGTCGCGGGTGTTGAGATGGAGCAGCTCCATGTATCGGGTCACGAGGGCGCTTTCCTCATCGGAGAGCTCCATCATGGGCACGGGGCGCTCAAGCAGCGGAGGGATGGCCACGGCTGTCATATTGATATTGACACTCTGGAGAAATTTCAGGTCGAACGACAGCAGATAGGCATCAAGATCTTTGGGGGTCTCTTCTAGCAGCCGGATGACGTTGCCCGGAAAGAGCGATACGAAACTGCCTCGGCGCAGGGTGTACTTCGACATATTGATCTCGACATCGAAGGGCGTGTCACTGAGCACCAGCAGGATAAACATCCCGGTGACTTTCATCGGGGTGGCGTCGATGGGCATCTGGCCTGTGTATCCCGGTGTGATATGGCTGAACATGTATGAGCCCTCGATAGAGCTGAACTCGCTGGCGAGGTCCTTGAGCTTCGCCACGGAGTTGTATTCCAAAATCTTTTCCATCGGCATTGCATGTGTTTGCGCAAATATACGACAAATATTCCAATTATCGGGTATGTTTTGGCAAAGAATGGCGGATGATGTCGTAAAAGAGCGGAATGAGCATGATGGGCGATGTGACGGCGAGTATGATGAGCATATCACGCAGCGGCAGGGCTACTACGCTGAACATCTCGCCTCCGAGGTATACGATGGCAAATTGTCCGATGAATATAGCGGCCATCACACCGAAAAATGCGAGCGAATGGCGCTTGTCGTGGAAGGCTGAATGGCCTGAGCGGAATGCGCGCGCATTGAATAGATTCCACACCTGTATGAATACGAATGTGGTGAAGAATACCGTGAGATCGTAAGCCGATAGAGGCGGCGCGGTGGTGGTGGCGAATGAGCGGATGAATTCTCCGAAACTGAATGTGGTGATGGAGTCGCCCACGTGGATGCGCAGATATTGGAGCAGTCCCCACAGGATGACGGTGAAGAATGTGCCGAGGCCGAGGATACGCCATGCCATAGGGCGCGTGATGATGAAGGCGTCGGTGCGGCGCGGATGGTCGTGCATCACTTCGGGCGAGGGGGGCAGGGAGGCCAGGGCCAGGGCCGCGAAGGTGTCCATGATGAGGTTGACCCAAAGCATCTGTGTGACGGTGAGGGGAGACTGTGTGCCGGAGAATGCACCGATGACTACGATGAGGCATGCAACGATATTGACCGTGAGCTGAAAGAGCACGAAGCGCTGGATGTTGAGGTAAAGGGAGCGCCCCCACATGACGGCTTTGGCAATGGATGCGAAGCTATTGTCCATGATGATGATGTCGCCGGCCTGTTTGGCAACGGATGTGCCGTCGCCCATCGCGAGGCCCACTTGTGCGGCGTTGAGCGCCGGGGCGTCGTTGGTGCCGTCGCCGGTGACAGCCACTACGTGCTTGCGGCGCTGGAGCATGTCCACAAGGCGAGATTTGTCGGTGGGACGGGCGCGCGACATGATTTTGATGTCGGGTGCGCGGTCGAGAGCATCCTCATCGGAGAGAGCGGCCCACTCGGGACCTGATATGTGCGCGCGGGAGGTATCGGCGTCGGTCCAGAGTCCGATCTGCCGACCGATCTCGCATGCGGTGCCCGGGGTGTCGCCGGTGACTATCTTGACATTGATGCCGGCTCCGATGCAGTCGCCGATGGCTTGAGGTACCTCGGGGCGCACGGGATCGGCTATGGCGCAGATGCCCATGTAGCTGAATGTGATGTCCGGGCGCAGAGCGTCGTCGGAAAAGACGGGGCGGTCGTCAGTGATGATGGCGTAGGCAAATCCGAGCGTGCGCAGGGCATGCCGCTGCCAGTCGAGGAGGGTATCGTTGATGTCGGCGCGGCCGGGGACGTCGGTGCATAGGTCGAGGATGATTTCCGGGGCTCCTTTTATATATAGTACGCGCGCGCCTGCGATGGGGGAGTCGACGAGAGTGGCCATGTATTTGCGTCGTGTGGAGAAGGGCAGCTGGCTGATGATGGCCGCGTCTTCGCGCAGACGGAGATAGTCGGCGCCGTGGCTATAGAGCCATAGCAGCAGTGCGCCCTCGGTGGGATTTCCGATCACACTCGGGCGTGGCTCGGCCGGGTTGTCGCCATAGTCGAGGAAGGCTGTGGAATTGACCGCGAGGGCTTCGTCGATGAGATGTGGGTCGATGTCGGGTGAAAACGAGCTGTGGCATACGCTCATGCGGTTCTGGGTGAGGGTGCCGGTCTTGTCGGTGCAGATGACGGTGGTGGCGCCCATGGTCTCGCATGCGTGCATCTTGCGCACGAGATTGTTGGTGGCGAGCATGCGGCGCATGCTCAGTGCCAGGCTCAGGGTGACGCTCATGGGCAGCCCCTCGGGCACGCTCACTACGATGAGTGTGATGGCGAGCATGATGGTGTTGAGGCCGTAGGCGATGGCGTCGATGGGAAGGGCGGCGCCCCAGTCGAACATGAGCGAGCGGCCGATGATGATGAGGGCGCCGACAGCATAGCTGGCGTATGATATGAGGCGTCCGAGACGGTCGAATTGTATCGAGAGGGGAGTCTTTATGCCGGTCTCGATAGTGGATGCCTTGAAGACGTGGCCTTGTTCGGAGGAGTCGCCTACGGCAGTGACCTGCATGGTGGCTCGGCCTTCGAGCACGGTGGTTCCGCGCATGACCATATCGGCGGGATAGGTGGTCTCGCGGGATGATACATCGGCGGGGTGGTGCGACTTGCGCGCGAGAGGCTCGCCGGTGAGGGTGCTTTCGTCGACGGCGAGGGCGAGCGAGTCGAGGAGGCGTCCGTCGGCGGGTACTTCATCGCCGGTCTCAAGCAATACGATATCGCCCACGACGACGTCGCGCCGCGGAATTTCGGTGGTGCGACCGTCGCGTATCACTTTTACGAGGAGGTCGTCGTTGATGCGGTTGAGCACTTCAAACTTGCGGTCGGCGCTTACCTCGAGCCAGAAGCCTATGAGTGTGGCGAGCATGATGGCTATGAGTATGCCAAGCGGCTCAAGGAATACGGTCGGCCCTGCATCAGTATCGAGATACTCAAAGATGGAAATGCCCACAGAGAGCAGGAGCGCTACGAGCAGAATACGGATGAGCGGGTCGGCGAAGTAGCCGATGAATTTCTTCCAGAGCGAGGGGCGCGGAGGAGGCGTGATGATATTGGCGCCATGGCGGGCGCGGCTCTCGATGATTTGCGCGTCGGTGAGACCGGAGAAGTGTTGTTTTTGCATTCTAATATAACAAATATCCCCGGGGATTTGCCCCGGGGAGTATCTTATTTTACTTGTGAGCCGGGGGCTACGGGACCTGTCGGGCCGATGACCACGAGAGAACCGTCGGAGCTTTCGGCTGAGAGTATCATCCCGGCCGACTCGATGCCGCGGAGTTTGCGTGGCGGGAGGTTGGCGATGAAGCACACCTGCTTGCCGATGAGGTCTTCGGGCTGATAGTGTGCGGCGATACCGCTCACGATTGTGCGGGGCTGTGATGTGCCGTCGTCGAGTGTGAAGCGGAGGAGTTTGTCGGCTTTCGGTACCTTGATGCAGTCGGTGACGGTGGCCACGCGGATATCCATTTTGCAGAATGAGTCGAAATCGACGTCGGGCTGCTGGGGCGCGGGCTGCCAGGAGTTGCGCTTGTTCTCTTCCTTGATGCGGGCGAGGCGGTCCATCTGGGCAGCGATGACGTCGTCTTCGATTTTTTCGAAGAGCAACTCGGGTGTGGCGATGACGGTACCGGCCGGAATGATATCGGAAGCACCGATAGCCTCCCAGCTGAGGGCCGGGGTATTGAGCATCTTGCGGAGTTTTTCGGCCATGAAGGGGAGGAAAGGCTCGAAAGCCACGCAGAGAGAGCCGACGATCTGCATTGCGACATTGAGAATGGTGGCGGTGCGGCCGATGTCGGTCTTGGCCACTTTCCAGGGCTCTGTCTCCTGAAGGTAGCGGTTGCCGGTGCGGGCCATATCCATGGCGAGCTTGAGCGCCTCGCGGAAGTGGAATGTATCAAGGGCTGTGCTCATCTCGGCTTTGAGGCGCGAAATTTCAGCCAGGGCGGCGGTGTCTTCTGCGGAGAGGGTGCCGGGGGCGGGTACTGTGCCGGCGAAGTATTTGTGGGTGAGCACCATGACGCGGTTGACAAAGTTGCCGAGGATGGCTACCAGCTCGCTGTTGTTGCGTGCCTGGAAGTCGGCCCAGGTGAAGTCGTTGTCCTTGGTCTCGGGCGCATTGGCCGTGAGTACGTAGCGGAGCACGTCCTGCTTGCCGGGGAAATCGCGGAGGTATTCGTGGAGCCATACGGCCCAGTTGCGTGAAGTGGATATTTTATCGCCTTCGAGGTTGAGGAACTCCATGGCGGGCACATTGTCGGGGAGTTGATAGCCGTCGCCGTAAGCCATGAGCATCGCGGGGAAAATGATGCAGTGGAATACGATGTTGTCCTTGCCGATGAAGTTGATGATGCGTGTCTCGGGATCTTTCCACCATTTTTCCCAACTGTCGGGTAGGGCTTCCTTGGTGTTGGAGATGTAGCCGATCGGGGCGTCAAACCATACGTAGAGCACCTTGCCGTCGGCACCTTCGACGGGTACGGGGATGCCCCAGTCGAGGTCGCGTGTGACGGCGCGTGGCTGCAGTCCGAGGTCGAGCCAGGATTTGCATTGGCCGTATACGTTTGTCTTCCATTCCTTGTGACCTTCGAGGATCCACTTCTCGAGGTCGGCCTGCCAGCGGTCAAGCGGGAGATACCAGTGCTCGGTCTCGCGGAGGACGGGGACATTGCCTGTCTCGGCGCAGCGGGGATTGATGAGGTCAAGGGCGTTGAGTGACGAGCCGCATTTCTCGCACTGGTCGCCATATGCGCCGGGTGCGTGGCAAACGGGACATTCGCCCACGACGTTGCGGTCGGTCACGAAGCGTCCGGCGCCTTCATCGTAGAATTGCATTGATTTCTTCTCGACGAAGCCGTCGGTGTCGTATATGTGACGGAAAAATTCGGAAGCTGTCTCGGCATGTGTGGGTGATGTGGTGCGCGAGTATACATCGAATGATATGCCGAGGCCGGCGAATGACTCCTTGATGATGGCATGGTAGCGGTCCACGACATCCTGGGGAGTGATACCCTCCTTGCGGGCGCGGATTGTGATGGGCACCCCGTGCTCGTCGCTGCCGCCTACCATGAAGACGTCGTCACCGCGGAGGCGCAGGTAGCGTGCATAGATGTCGGCGGGTACGTATACGCCGGCGAGGTGGCCGATGTGTACAGGGCCGTTGGCATAGGGGAGTGCCGTGGTTATCAGTGTGCGTTTGAAATTCTTTTCCATACGTTTGATTCTTTTATTTGCAAAGTTACGATATTTTCTTTGATGGGGCGCTAAAAATGTCTAAATTTGCGGCTATGAAAGCAATAAAGACACTGATACTTGCGCTGGCCGGGACGCTTTGCGCTACGGCAGCTCCCACCGGACGCTGGCTTGAGACGCGCCATAATTTCGGTGCATTCAGCGAGGAAAGCGGCCCTGTGACATGTACATTCACTCTTGTAAACGACGGCCTCGAGCCACTTGCCATAATCTCAGGCCGCGCCACCTGCGGCTGCACGCATCCCAAATATCCCACGACTCCGATCGAACCGGGCGACTCAGCCCGTGTGGAGGTGACCTTTGATCCGGGAGGTCGCCCGGGACGTTTCAATAAGCAGGTGTATATCGAGACCAACGGCAGCCCGAAAAAGACACGCCTCGATATTCTGGGCGTGGTGATCGGCTCGGGCGAGACTGTGGCACGGCGTTATCCGGTGGACTTCGGTCCGCTTAAGATGGCCAACCGCGCGCTGCTGCTTGGCGAAGTGGACAAGGGTAAGCTCAAGACAGTATATTTCGAGGGCTATAATGAATCGGCAGATTCGTTGCGGGTGAAGGTGGTGCAGCAGCCTAAATGGCTTGATGTGACCCCTGCGCCGGAGGTTGCTCCCCCGGGTGAGCAGGTGACTTTGCTTGCATATGTCAATTCGGCCAAGTGTCCGCTCTACG
>CANSGE010000107.1 GCA_947646295.1 uncultured Bacteroidales bacterium | reverse complement strand
AATCCCCCTGCCCCTCCCGGCGTCAGCTTATAGTCCTATGGTTTTATGGTCTTTTTTATAATAGGCGCCCGCCAGCCAATTCAAAATTCAATTTTCAAAATTCAAAAATCCCCCCTCCCGGCGTCAGCTTATAGTCTTATGGGTTTATGGTCTCTTTTATAAGGCGTCAGCTAATTGAAAACTGAAAATTGAAAATTCTCCCGTTTTATGGTCTTTTACGCCCCCCGGCGTCAGCAAGTAGCCGTCGCTTTTTTGTTTTTATGCTTTTTGTGTTTTTATGTCTGAAAATACCAAAACCATTTTTTTCCGTGCTCAAGCGCCCCTACCTTTGCCACAGAAAAAATTCAAAATTCCTCGGCGTATGCCAATTGAACTCTGAAAACTGAAAATTCCCATGCACAACCTCCGACCCGACTACACATCCCTGCGCCTCGACCTGCGCCCCTCGCCCATGCCCCAGCACCCCTGTGCCGAGCAAGGATGGCGCGCAGTAGCCACCATCGCCTACGACAAAACCCTCTTCCGGCGCGCCGACCGCGTCGGGCTCCTCCGCGACGGCCTCCCCTACGCCACCGCGGCACTCCCCGAGGGCACACGCAGCCTCCACTCAGCCGGGGCCGCAGTCGTCGCCATGACCGATCACGGCGCCTACACCATCACCCACGATGCCGAATCACAGCTCCTGCTCGTCACCTCAGCCGGCGGCGCCATGCCCGAGCCCCTGTTCCACCTCCAGGCCGCCCCTGCGGCCACAGCCCGGCTCACAGCCACTCACCTGTCGCGTCCATACGAAAATGCCGAAACCCTACACGCCACCGATGCCTCACGCATCGCAAGCGTCTGCCGCAGCGCCTACGAATCACTCGTGCGCAACGCAGCCGGCATGGGCGCCTATATCGCACCCGTACTCGCTCGGGTAAGATATATACACACCAACGGTGCAGTGGTAGCAGAGACCTCACCAATACTGCTGGGCCACCCCGAGGGAGCACAGGCACCCACCACCGTCTACTTCGACAGCCACGACCACCAGAACACCCTCGACGCCACCCTCGAGGCACCCGCATGGCGGGGCACAGTGAACTTCCCCGCCGACGACTCCATGCGTCACATCGCAGCCGCCGAGATCATACTCTCGCCCCAGTTTCACATCGTCGACACCGCCGGCGCACACACCGTCGCACCCGCCCGCGCCGCCGGCACCGAGCGTATGCTCTCCTGCATGTACGCCCCCACCCTGCTCGGCCGCGGCGACGACCTCGCCCTGTCCATCAGGCGCATAGCCGCATTCCCCGACACATGGGACGAACGTGTGGCGCTGCGCATACCCTACCCCTTTGCCCGCGAGGCCACCTACGACATCCCCGCCAAGTACCTCCGCCCCTCCTACGACGACGTCATCATGCTCGAAAAAGCCCTCCGCCACACCCCCGGCCCCGTCGACACCACAGCCGCATGGCTGCGACCGCCACACACATTCACCGCCGGCGCAGGCACCCATGGCACCACCACCATGCTCTGGGGCGACCTGAGCATGATACGCTTCAGCGGATACGGCCCGCGCCACTTCGCCATCACCTCCACCGACGAGCCGTGGGAGGGCTACACCCGCACCACCATGGCCGACGGCACCTCAGTGGCCTCAATCCACTCCGGCACATCCGGCGCACCTGCCCTGCTGCAACCCATACTCTCATATCCCGCCCCCGACGCACGCCGCATCGAGATAGGCCTGCGCATAGGCTCACGGTGCTTCCGCGGCACCTACGACCTCGCCCCCGACGAGGCAGGCACCGGAGCATCAGCCATCGTGGCCGGCGGCCTGCCATTCAGCCTGCCACCCGCCCCCGACTACACGCCCCCGCCCGCAACAGCCGACACGCCGCCCGGGCCAATACCCGGATACCACGCCAGCGCACGCAGCCACCAGCCCAGCCGCCTCATCGGCGCATACCGCAGCGGCATCGCCCCGCCCCGCGCACTCATCCGCGCACGCTACGGACAATCATCATGGGACTTCGGACGCGAACGCTACTACGCATTCACATCCGCAGGCATACACACCATAGCCCTCAACGCCTCCCTCACAGCCATATCAGTCAACAGCATCGACCCCCGCGCACTCGCCTCACCATCGGCCCTGGCCGAGACACCCCAGGGCATCATGGCCATTGCCGGCGGCGACCTCATACGCCTCAGCGGCACAGCCGCACGCACCATCGCATGCCGTCCCGACACCCGCGCGCTGGCCTGGGACCCCGACCGCCATGAGCTGTGGTGCGTCAATACCGGCCCATGCGACGATGCTCCCTCGGGCAACGTCACCGTGCTCTGCGCCCAACACAGCTGGACACCCTACACCCTCGGCATCACACTCCACCCCGACGGCTGCACCCCCGAGGCTCCCGGCTGGCTCGCCGACGCCCACGGAGCCGCCCTCCCTGCGGCCGGACTCCCCTCCGACGGGCAGCTCACATCCATAGCCATCGAGCGCACCATCGACAGCACCGAAGCCCGCGCCCCCGCACTCGGACGCCAAGGCCCCCGCCTGCAGCTACCCATCGCAGGCACAGTCAGCGCACTCGATATCGACGTAGCCCGAGGCTACCTCGGCCGCTACACCGACGCCTCCGTGACACACATCCACCTCACAGGCACCATCCGCGCGCCCCTCACCATGCCCCTGCTCATCCTGCCCGCACCATCACTGCGCATCACCCTGACAGGAGCCGTCCACCCCGACTTCATCATAGCCCCCCACCGCCTCCTCATCAAACAACCAAAATAGAAAAATCAAAATAATACTAAGCCCGGCGCAGCCAATTCAAAACTGAAAATTGAAAATTAAAAATTGGCCACCGCGCGGGCGGGTGTGCCGGAGGCACGCTAATCATAGAGAACCCCGTGCTTCAGCTCGGGGAGAGTGCAATCGACAGGCTATAAGTCCCGGAGGGACGGCGTCATGGTACCATTACATCGTCCCGTCCGGGACTCATAGAGAGTGCGCTGTGTATGCTCCGAGCTGAAGCACGGGGTCTCTATGATCCCCGTGCCTCCGGCACGCCCGCGCCAGCCAATTCAAAATTCAAAATTCAAAATCCAAAAATCCAAAATCCCCCTTCCCCGGCGTCAGCTTATAGTCTTATTGTTTTATGGTCTTTTTTATAATAGGCAGGCGTCCGCCAATTCAAAATTCAAAACTCAAAATTCAAAATTCAAAAAACTCCTCCCATGTCCACCTACGATCCCCTCATAGGCAATCCCGACGATCCCCGCCGCATAGCCACCACCACACCCGATGGCCGACGCGCCTACATCCCGCGCACCATGGCCAATGACCCACGCACAGCCGTAGCAGGCGACACACTCGCCTACGAGCGCCTGCGCATCGAGCACGACTTCGAATTTTGGTGCGTCCGATGCGTCAAGATCAAAGACAAGCTCACCGGAGCCGACATCCCCTTCCGCCTCAACACCCCGCAGCGGCGCGTCCTCGCCATGCTCGAGGACGACCGTCTCGCACGCCGTCCCATACGCATCATGCTCCTCAAAGCACGCCAGTGGGGAGGCTCCACACTCGTGCAGATATACATGGCATGGATACAGATGTGCCACTGCGCCAACTGGCACTCCATCATCTGCTCACAGGTCAAGGACACATCCGCCGGCATACGCGGAATGTACGCAAAACTCCTCGACAACTACCCCGAGGAATTCTGGCCCGACGGCGTGCGCCCCCAGTTCCGCCCCTACGAACGCTCCACCAACGTCCGCGAGATCACAGGCCGAGGATGCCGCGTCACAGTCAGCTCCGTCGAAAACCAAGACGCCGTGCGTGGCGCCGACTTCGCCATGGCACACCTCTCCGAGACAGCATTCTGGCGCGCATCGCCATCGCACAACCCCGACGACGTCATCCGTGCCATTTGCGGCTCCATAGCGCTCATACCCAACACCCTGATAGCCATGGAATCAACCGCCAACGGCGTAGGCAACTACTTCCACTCCGAATGGATACGCTGCCGCGACGGCCACGGCGACAAGCGCACCATATTCGTACCCTGGTACGAAATCGACATCTACCGCCTCGAGCCCGACGACCCCGAAGCCCTACTCGCATCGCTCGACGAATACGAGCTATACCTCCGCAACGGACTCGGCCTCAGCCTCGACCAGATCAACTGGTATCGCCACAAGTCGCGCGAATACGCCACCCGCGAGAAGATGATGGCCGAATACCCCACCACCGACGACGAGGCTTTCTCATCGACATCATGGGGCGTATTCAACCGCAACGCCGTGAAGCGCCTCCGCGAGAACTGCACCCCTCCCCTCCGAGGCGAGCTCATGACATCACCCGCCGGACCCGAGTGGCACGACGACCCCTGCGGACGCACAGCCATATGGCAGATGCCACGGCCCGAGGGACGCTACGTGGCCGCCGTCGACATCGGCGGACGCTCCGACCGCTCCGACTGGTCGGTCGTGCTCGTAGTGCGCACCGATACCGAGCGCCCCGAGGTAGTGGCCCAATGGCGCGGACACATCGACCACGACATCCTGGCCGACATCGCCGCACGGCTCGCCGAGTGGTATGGCCGGGCGCTCCTCGCCGTCGAAAGCAACACCCTCGAGTCGGGCCTCTCGGGACGCGGTTCATTCGTGCTCGAGCGCCTCGCCGAGCAGTACCCCAACCTCTACTGCCGCGGCACCGACCGCCGTCCCGGTTTCCACACCAACCGCACCACCAAAGACCAGGTAGTGACCGAGCTCATCGGATACGTGCGCGAATGTGCCTACGTGGAGCGCGACTCCGACGCCTGCGACGAGCTGCTCACCTATCAGACCGCCCCCGACGGCTCATACGCCGCCAAGCCCGGCTGCCACGACGACCTGCTCATGACGCGCGCCATAGCCCTGCACGTAGCCCGCACCGACCGCCCAACCCACATCCCCGCCAGCTACTACCGCAGAGCGTATTGGTAATTTTGAATTTTGAATGTTGGATTTTGAATTATTTGCCCATAGAGCGACCAAACATTGATGTATCGTCCCGCATGAGTCAGCCAATTCAAAATTCAACTTTCAAAATCCAAAATTCAAAATAATTCCACGGTTTTCTGGTCCTAAATTTGCGTCAGAGCGCCGGGACGGCGCGAGATTGTGGTAAACCCCGCCTTCAGGTGGGGCCAGAGACATACACATCACTCTGAGGTTCGGAGAACCGATGTTGTGCCCCATACTCAAACGACCTTATAGTTTTATGGGTTTCTGGTCTGTTTTTATAAGGCGCCAGCCAATTGAAAATTGAAAACTGAAAATTCTACTGTATCCGCACGACAGCGAGGCTTGCAGAGCCTGTGTTTATGGTATTTTAATTTTTTTTAACTATCAAAAAGTCTCAAAAATCACTACTTTTGCAGCATCATAACCATTGACATCTGACCACCTATATACTTGTATTAACCGGAATATATTTCTAATAATAATCTTATAACCAATCTTCAATGAGAAAATTTACAAAACTTGCAGTACTCGCTGCAATGATGTTTGGCGTATTTGGCTCTCAGAATATTGCTGCCGCTACGCTTGACGAACTGCACTCCGTCGTAGGTGCAGACAACGGCTGGGCCGGCGACATCTTCTTTTGGAACGATGTAAACGACAATGGCCTCTATCACCCCAACTGGCGTATCGCATTTGCAGCTCTCGAAGGCTTTGACTCCACTGAAGACCTTTTGGAGAAGTCTATGGCTTACGTTATCAAAAACGCCGATGGCACCACTGTCCAGGAAGGCAAGGCAATCCAGACCCGCAACGAGAAACTCGACTGGTCAGCCTACGCAGGCGGATTCGCTTTCGAAGCCGGTAATTATACCATCGATTATACCTTCTCTTGGGAATCAGACGGTGTGACCAAAAGCCTCCAGCCCATCAGCCAGAGCTTCACAGTAGGCGCATCAGCACCCACCGTAAACTTCACCTACAATACGACTCCCGCCGCCAATTCTTGCATCGTAAACTATGAGTTTGCGCTCAACAACTTCGACGGCCTCACTCCCACCGACTACACCATCACATTCGGCTCCACCAACGCCGACTACACCCAGACATTCACCGGTCTCGAGCGCCAAGGCTCTGTCACACTCGACATGAAAGGCCAGCAGCAGATCACTTTCTGGGTGAAACCCGTAGTCACCTACACCAAGGGCGATGCTTCCATATCTCTCAACGCAGTGGAATTTGACCGTGCCGCCGATTTCAAAGCAGGCGAGACCGGAACTCCCGTCGAGAAGCAGGCTCCCACTCTCTCTTATCAGAAAGACGCCTCCACATACAGCCTCTCTACTGATGAGAACGGTCAGGTGACCCTCAACTTCAAATACTCATTCGGCAACCCCGACAATGTTGAGATCGACAACCTCCGCTTCGGCGCTGTAGTATCCGCAGGCCTCGGTATCGAAGGCGGCGAATGGCCCGGCGACGCCGGCGTACTCGTGGGTCAATGCACCGTAGGAGCTGCCGATATCACAGCCGACGGCTCGGCCACAATGTACATCAACGGCCTCAAAGCCAACGAAAACAATACCCTTTACATGAAGTGGGCCATCAACCTCAAGGAAGGCGACCCCATCCGTGGCGGTGAACTCATCATCAACTACACCCCCACCACCGAAGGTGGTGACCAGCCCGAAAAACCCGGTCTGCTCGGCGAAGCTGTACATACTCAGCAATACACCGTCACCGGCGCTACTTTCGAAGATGACAAAATCACATGGGTATGCCCCATCGAAGGCGAGACTTTCAATGGTGAGACTATCAACGGCGTATCCGGCGACTATATCTCTACCCGCACATACGCCCAAGGCAACGGTACTCTCTGGGCTCCGACATTCAACGCTGCAGTCAGCAACGACGCCGCCGGCCACATCTTCGGCGAAGTCACCCTCCCCGATAATACTCCCGTAGGCCTCAATCCCTTCATCTGGATCAACAACAACAAGTATCCTCTCGTGCCCGCAGGCGAAGGCAAGTATACTTTCTCGACAGCCACCGATAGCTACAACTACACTTACGCCAACGAGAAAGTCGTATCGTTCCACTTCGACTTCAACCACGCCGAAGCCAATACCTGGACCAAAGTATTCACCTACACCATGACCAACTCAACGAAGAATGCTCAGTCATTCACCGTTGAAGATGTAGCCAAGAATCTCGGCTGGGAATATCCCGTGCAGACTGAAATGCTCACCGTACAGGGCGCTCCCTCCGAAGCCGCAGTCACCGATCACGATTTCTGGAGCCACTCCGGCTCGCCTCTCGACCAGGAAGGCAAATACTGGGCACCCGAATTCTACTACGTGCTCTCTTACGAACACTCAGCCGAGGCCTCTGACAACTCCAAAGTCAACGCTTCGATCCGCTTCATCAACCCCACCACAATGCCCTCCGACTTCAACGCTTCCTACAGCATCTACGCAGTGGGCGACGACGGCAAAGTGAAAATGCACCAGACTGAACAGGGCGAATGGGTATACGATGAACCCGTCCTCAAAGGGATTCCGCTCACAGCCGAACCGCAGGTGATCAACCTCTTCGACGGTACTTCGGCCGACGGCCTCCCCAACGGTCAATACGCTGTACAGTTCAACTACGAGTACACCAGCGTGCGCTCCGGCAACGGCTACTCATCCACCAACCTCGCCAATCCGATGTACCAGTTCACCGTGCTCAACGGCCCCACAACCGGCATCGAAGATATCGAAGCTGCTGAAGAAGGCGCTCCTGCCATCTACTACAACCTCCAGGGTGTACGCATGCAGGGCGAGCTCGCCCCCGGCCTCTACATCGAGGTACGCGGCAACCGCTCATCGAAAGTCCTCGTACGCTGATTCCCCACATCACATATCACCGCGCATCCGCCCCACCCGGCGGATGCGTTTTTTATACCCCGTCGAGTCTCCGACTCGCCCATATACCAGCGACAAAGGGTCGTAGACCCGGGCGTCAGCCAATTGAAAATTGAAAATTGAAAATTAAAAATTGGCCACTGCGCGGGCGTGCGTGCCGGAGGCACGCTGATCATAGAAAACCCCGTGCTTCAGCGCGGGGATAGTGCAATCGACAGGCTATAAGTCCCGGAGGGACGGCGTCATGGTACCATTACATCGTCCCGTCCGGGACTCATAGAGAGTGCGCTGTGTGTGCCCCGAGCTGAAGCACGGGGTTCTCTATTATCGCCGTGCCTCCGGCACGCCC
>CANSGE010000106.1 GCA_947646295.1 uncultured Bacteroidales bacterium | reverse complement strand
GCCGATGCCACCACTCGTTTTGAAGCATCGTCGAGATATACATACACGAGGTAGATGCCGCCACGGTGCATAAGCGAGCGCTGCTGCGAGTACGGCACCAGGAGTTCTTTGCCTGAGATGCCCCAGTCGAGAAACGCGCCGGTGTCATTGACGTCGTTGACCTGCAGGTATGCAAACTGTCCCACGGTGGCAAATGGGTGCTCCGTGGTGGCTATGAGGCGGTCTTCAGAGTCGGTGTAGACAAATACGCGTATTTCGTCGCCCGGCACGGTATTTTCGGGCACATATTTCCGCGGAATAAGGATTTCGCGACCATCGTCGCACGTGAGATAGTAGCCGAAGTCCACTTCGCGGCCTACTGTCAATGTATTGTATTCTCCAATTTTAAGCATAATATTTTTCTTTTCTTTATAACAATCCCGCGAGCTTGTATGTTTTTACTCTGCAAAATTAACATAAAATCGTTAAATTTGCACATTAATATATATAATATGATCGGACAAGAACTCATAACGAAATATTTCCCCGCTCTTTCCGAGCGACAGAAGGAGCAATTCGCAGCCTTGGGGGAACTATATCCGGAATGGAATACTAAAATAAATGTGATTTCGCGCAAGGATATCGAAAACCTCTACCCCAACCACGTGCTGCACTCGCTCACAATAGCCAGATTTCTGGGCGATGTAGCCGAGGGTACCACTTTTCTCGACCTCGGCACGGGGGGCGGCTTTCCGGGCATACCGCTTGCCATCATGTATCCGGAGTGCCGATTTCACCTGATCGACCGCATCGGCAAGAAGCTCCGTGTGGCCGCCGACGTGGCTGAGAAGATAGGGCTCACGAACGTGACATTCCAGCACGGCGACATAGGCGAGTGTCATGACCGCTACGACTACGTGGTGAGCCGCGCCGTGATGACTCTCGACAAACTCGTGAAGCTCATCAGCAAAAATATCGCACCGGCATCGCCGAAAGCTAACCGCTATCCAAACGGACTGATCTGCCTCAAGGGGGGCGACCTGGAGCCCGAAAGCACTGGCATCCCCTATCCTATCAACGAATTTCCTGTGAACGAATTGTTCAACGAAACGTTCTTTGAAACAAAGAAGCTCGTATACGTACCAATAAAAAAGAAATAGACTCTCTTCATGCTACAGATAAAACAATTTGTATTCAACCCCTTCGGCGAATGTACCTACATCGTGTGGGACGAAGACTCACGCGATGCCATCATCGTGGACCCGGGCATGATAGCCCCTGCCGAAGCCAACCGGCTCAACGACTATATCGCGGAGAAAAAACTCAATATCACCGGAATAGTGAATACGCACATGCACCTCGATCACTGTTTCGGCGCCAACTACGTACACTCGCGCTACAAAGCACCCGTGAAAGCTCATGCTGCCGATGCGCCGCTCGGACGCAGCATCGCGGCGCAAGCAGCCCGCTTTGGCATCAAGGGGCTGCCTGAATCGGGGGTGGAAATAGATGTGCCACTGACCGATGGCGATACAATCGCTCTGGGTAAGGAAGCCATCGAGGTGATACACGTGCCCGGGCACTCGCCCGGCGGAATAGCTCTCTACAGCCCGTCGGGTAAATTCGTGCTCTCGGGCGACTCGCTCTTCAAGGGCTCGATCGGACGCACCGACCTCGAGGGCGGCGACCAGCACACGCTTGTAGAGGCCGTGCGCCACCGCCTGCTCTCGCTGCCCGACGATACCCTGGTGCTTCCGGGACATGGTCCCGCCACGACGATAGGCGACGAAAAGACGTCAAACCCGTTCTTGCTATAAACATCCGTGGCTGAAAAGACGGATGTCTATATGGAATGAGAAAATTTATGTACCTTTGCAGACATAATTCAGTCATCCATGAGCGCAATTGACATTCTCATCATAATCATCATCGCCATTGGCGGATTTTTAGGCTTTTCGAAAGGTATCCTGGCACAATTGGGCCAAATCGCCGGACTGATACTCGGCATCATAGCCGCGCGGCTCTTCGGGCCGCAGGTATGTGAGATGTTCGGGGAGCCTACGGTCACCACCGTCGTGGCCTCGTACGCCATAGTGTTCCTGCTGGGCTACGGCCTTACGTGGCTCGTGGTAAAAATGGTACGCACAGCCGTGCGCACCGTGCACCTCGGAATCCTCGACCGCCTCGCCGGAGCGGCTTTCAAGATAGCCGAATGGGTGATACTTCTCAGTCTCGTACTCAACGTGGCCATGCTGGTGACTCACGACGACGCCGAACTGCGCCGCCCCGACAAGCCCTGGCGCGAAGCCGTCCTCGACGCGGCCCCCAAACTGCTCGGATATATGTATGAGATACACGATACTCAGAAAAACGACAATAAACAACAGAAATGAATCAAGATAACACTCGCCCGGAAAATCAATCGGAAGACATCATCAAAGGTGCTACCTCGGGCGAATACAAATACGGCTTTGTATCCGATATCGA
This sequence comes from uncultured Bacteroidales bacterium, assembly GCA_947646295.1. Taxonomy (GTDB): domain Bacteria; phylum Bacteroidota; class Bacteroidia; order Bacteroidales; family Muribaculaceae; genus CAG-873. Next base: position 5,803 of record CANSGE010000106.1, on the reverse strand, counting down.
CACCGACATCATCCCCGTGGGGCTGTCGGAGGATGTCGTGCGGCTTATCTCAGCCAAGAAAGGTGAGCCGGAGTGGCTGCTCGATTTCCGCCTGAAGGCTTATCGGCACTGGCTCACCCTGGAGATGCCCCGCTGGGCGCATCTCGATATCCCCGAGATAGATTTCCAGGCAATCAGCTACTACGCCGAGCCTCGCAAAAAAGAGGGCCCCAAGAGCCTCGATGAGGTCGACCCGCAGCTGCTCGACACATTCAACCGCCTGGGTATCTCGCTCGAAGAACAGAAACAGCTCTCCGGCATGGCAGTCGATGCCGTGCTCGACTCCGTCTCGGTGCATACCACCAATAAGGAAAAGCTGGCAAAGATGGGCATCATATTCTGCTCCATCTCCGAAGCAGTGAAAGACTATCCCGATCTTGTGCGGAAATATCTCGGGTCGGTGGTAAGCTACCGCGACAACTTCTTCGCGGCGCTCAACTCCGCCGTATTCTCCGACGGGTCATTCGTCTACATCCCCAAAGGGGTGCGTTGCCCGATGGAACTTTCCACCTACTTCCGCATCAATGCCGCGGGCACGGGTCAATTTGAGCGCACACTCATCGTGGCCGACGACGATGCCTACGTGAGCTACCTCGAAGGCTGCACCGCCCCGCAGCGCGATGAAAATCAGCTGCACGCAGCCATCGTGGAAATCGTGGTGGAAGACCGCGCCGAAGTAAAATACTCCACCGTGCAGAATTGGTATGCCGGCGACGCCGAAGGCCGCGGCGGTATCTTCAACTTCGTCACCAAACGCGGCTTGTGCCGCGGCGACTACTCCAAGCTGTCGTGGACTCAAGTAGAGACCGGCTCGGCTATCACATGGAAATACCCGTCGTGCGTGCTCAAAGGCGAAGGCTCCGTAGGCGAATTTTATTCGGTAGCCGTCACCAACAACCGCCAGCAGGCCGATACCGGTACAAAAATGATACATATCGGGCGCAACACCCGCTCGACCATCGTATCGAAAGGTATTTCGGCCGGACATAGCGAAAACGCATACCGCGGCCTGGTGAAAGTGGTGCCCGCGGCATCGGGCGCACGCAACTACACGCAGTGCGACTCGCTGCTGCTCAGCGACACCTGCGGCGCGCACACCTTCCCATACATCGACGTGCAGAACGACACTGCCATCGTAGAGCATGAGGCCACAACGTCAAAAATATCCGAAGACCAGATTTTCTACTGCAACCAGCGCGGTATACCCACCGAGGAGGCCGTCGGACTGATCGTCAACGGATACGCCAAGGAGGTGATGAACAAGCTCCCGATGGAATTTGCAGTGGAGGCTCAGAAACTTTTACAAATAACTCTCGAAAACAGCGTAGGCTGATAAAGTCAACACAAAATGGACAATATATTACTCCAAGTCAATGACTTGCGTGCCGGTATCGACGGCAAGGAAATATTACGCGGCATCAATCTCACCGTCCGCCCCGGCGAGGTGCACGCCATCATGGGGCCCAACGGCTCGGGTAAAAGTACGCTTTCGGGCGTGCTGGCCGGCAATCCCGCCTACACTGTCAACGGCGGCTCTGTAGATTTCCACGGACTCGACCTGCTCTCGCTCTCGCCTGAGGACCGCAGTCACGAAGGTCTCTTCCTATCATTCCAGTATCCGGTGGAGATACCCGGCGTATCAATGGTAAACTTCATGCGCGCCGCCGTAAACGCCAAACGCAAATACTTCAACGAAGAGCCCCTCTCGGCCGGCGACTTCCTCAAACTCATGCGTCAGAAACGCGCTATCGTCGAGCTTGACAACAAACTCGCGTCGCGCTCGGTCAATGAAGGCTTCTCCGGAGGTGAGAAAAAACGCAACGAAATTTTCCAGATGGCTGTGCTGGAGCCGCGACTCTCGATCCTCGACGAGACCGACTCCGGCCTCGACATCGACGCTCTCCGTATCGTGGCATCAGGTGTCAACAAACTCAAGACCGACAGCAATTCCACAATCGTGATCACCCACTACCAGCGCCTGCTCGACTATATCAAGCCTGATTTCGTACATATATTATATAAGGGACGTATCGTGTACTCCGGTGGCCCCGAGCTGGCTCTCGAACTCGAGGAGCGCGGCTATGACTGGATCAAAGAACAAGTCGACAATCAACAATGAACGCGCTCACACAATATATCGAACTCTTCAAGGCTCACCGCTCCACTATCGAGGCCAATGCCCCCGCCGCGCTCAATGAGCGCCGCACGGAAGCGCTCGATGTGCTCGAAAAATGCGGGCGCCTGCCTCAGCGCGGCGACGAGGGATATGAAATCACGTCGCTCAACGATATGTTCGCTCCGGATTACGGCATAAATATCGCACGTATAAAATTCCCGGATGACGAATTGTCGACTTTCCGCTGCGAATTACCCTCCGTCACACGGGCATGGAGCATGCTCGTCAATGATCACTTCGTGGCCGCCCCCGGGCTGGAGCAATCACTGCCTGAGGGCGTCGAGGTGATGAGCCTGCGGCGCGCCGCCGAGCTTTATCCCGGGATGATATACGGGGATAAGCTCCCTGTAGACAACCCCGTGGTGGCCCTCAATACGCTCTTCGTGCAGGATGGCGTATTCATACGCATACGCCGCGGAGTGCATTTCGACACTCCGATACAGATACTGAATGTGTTCAATTCGGCCACACCTATGCTGGCAGCCCGCCGCATCCGCGTGGTAGTCGAAGAAGGCGCCCATGCCTCCGTGCTCATATGCGAGCACCCGCGGGTAGCCGATGTCGATTACCTCTCATGCCGTGTAGTAGATGTCACCGTAGCCCGCGATGCCCAACTCGATTTCTATGACCTGGAGGAAGCTACCGCCCGCTCGCGCCGCGCCTCGGTCTTTGCCTGCGACCAGCACCAGGAAAGCCGGCTCAACATGTCGAATATCTTCCTCGACGGCGGCATGACCCGCAACGACTACTGCATACGCTACTCCGGCGACCATGCCACCACGCGTCTCGGTGGCCTTGTGATAGGCGGACGCGAACAATCAATCGACAACAGCGTGGATATCGCCCACTCCACTCAGCACTGCTCGAGCAACCAGCTATTCAAATACGCACTCTTCGACCAATCGAAAGGCGCATTCGGCGGCATGGTGAATGTGGAGGCCGGCGCCCGCTACACTGACGCCCGACAGTCAAACCGCAATCTGCTGGCATCGCCCGAGGCACGGATGCACGCCATGCCGCAGCTCATCATCAATTGCGATGAAGTAAAAGCCTCGCACGGCGCCACTACGGGTCAGCTCGACGAACGGGCGCTTTTCTACATGCGCTCGCGAGGTATCCCCGAGGCTGAGGCCCGCATGATGCTCATCAACGCATTCATGACCGACGTGCTTGACCATGTGCAGCTCGAGCCCCTCCGCGAACGCCTGCGCCATCTCGTTGACAAACGTCTGCGCGGATGCAATTCCACATGCAATACATGCAGTCTCGAAAAGCTTAAATGACCATGTACGACGTCGAAAAAATCAGAGCTGACTTCCCCATACTCTCCCGCGAGGTATATGGCAAACCGCTCATATACCTCGACAACGCCGCATCGTCGCAGACTCCGCGCCGTGTGGTGGAGTCAATCGAGCGTATGTACTTCGCCCACAAAGCCAACGTGCACCGCGGCGTGCATTGTCTCTCCCAGGAAGCCACTGATGCAATGGAGTTGGGCCGCGAGACGGCCCGCGCATTCATCAACGCACCATCTGTCGAAGAAGTGATATTCACCCGTGGCACCACCGAGGCCATCAACCTTGTGGCATCGTCCTACGGAAGCCTCCTCAGCGAGGGCGACGAAGTGATACTCTCAGTCATGGAGCACCATAGCAATATCGTGCCCTGGCAACTGCTCGCGTCACGCCGCGGTATAGTGATAAAGGTGATCCCGGTCCTCGAGGACGGCGCACTGGATATGGAGGCCTACCGCAATCTATTCACTGAGCGCACCCGCCTGGTGAGCATCTGCCATGCATCTAATGTATTGGGTACGGTCAACCCCATCCGCGAAATGGCTGCCATCGCCCATGAGCACGGTTGCGTGATATGTGTCGACGGCGCCCAGGGCGTGCCGCATATCAAAGTCGACGTCCGGGAGCTCGACTGTGATTTTTACGCATTCTCGGCGCACAAGATGTATGGCCCGACCGGGATAGGCATACTTTACGGGCGGCGCTCTCTACTTGAAAAAATGCCCCCCTACCAGGGTGGAGGCGAGATGATAGGCCACGTAAGTTTCAGCGGTACCACATGGGCCGAATTGCCATTCAAATTCGAAGCCGGCACACCTGACTATGTCGACGCAGCCGCCTTGACCGAGGGAATCCGTTTCATCGACAGTCTCGGTATCGACAATATCGCCGCGCACGAGCATGAATTGCTGCGCTATACCACCGAAAAGATGCTTGAAATACCAGGTATGCGTATTTTCGGCACAGCTCCGGGCAAGTGCGCCGTCATATCATTCCTGATAGGTCGCGCGCATCACTATGACACGGGCATGCTGCTCGATAAGCTCGGTATAGCCGTGCGCACCGGCCACCACTGCGCACAGCCGCTGATGGAGTCGCTCGGCATCGAGGGCACAGTGCGGGCATCATTTGCAGCATACAATACTTTCGATGAAGCCGACCGTTTCATCGCCGCACTGCACCGTATAGCCCCCCTGCTCGACTCTTAAGAAACAGGACTCAATTGTTTATAGCATCAAGGCGCGGTCGCATGATCGCGCCTTTTATGTATCTGACGCCCTTGTCTACGATAATTGCAAGGGCCAAGGAGAATATAAAAATAATAATCACACCAAACCGTCGGGAGAGGGGGCCGATAAAATAGCCGTACAGCATCCCGATAAAAATATGAAACACATATATGTACATCGCATACCGGCAACCAGCTTTCACTAAGCGTGGTGGATATGCACGGGATCGCAGGAAAAAGCAAAATACAGCTGTCTGAAGTGGCAAAGTGAAAATGTAGGTCTCACCATTGGTAAATCGGTCAATAAACAGATATACCTCTAACGATGAGATGACTACGGTAGCCAATAATATATATTTCCACGGCAAGTGGATAAGCTTATGCTCATATTTGCGGATGATCATCCCAAGGTAGAGAGAAGGCAGTGAAAAAATACAGCCATACGAGAATACCGTATAAAATGGCATCTGAATATCCGGAATCAAAAAATGATATTTTCCTATCAACAATGCCGCCAAAGAGATTAAGGGCGATATACAGACAAGTAACTTAAGAAAGTGCAATCGTTTAGCCACGACTGTCAATGCAAGTGCCCAAAAAACAGCCGTGACATACCAGAGATGATACCCGTATTGTCCACCGTAAATAAAAATCTTAGCGACGTACTCCGCAGACAAAACCGGTGGTAACGAAAAGTCGGGGTCCAACCATATCTTGGCAACGAGATAAAAGACATTCGACCACAGAAACAGTATTGCAAGTTTTCGCAAAGAGCGCCATATCTTTGTCAGAGCCAGATTGCCATTACCATCGAGGAGATAATATCCCGTCACCATCAGAAAGACAGGCACCGCAAATCGCGCGAGGAAAAGCGTCTCCTGATAATAGTAAATTGTGGGGAAATGTATGAATACCACAGCAAAAGCCGCCAGGAACTTCATCACATACAGTCCGGGGCGCGACTGACTCCCGTCATTGTACAACGTCCTGACAGCGGTTGATTCATATTTTCCTGCATTCATATTACAAAGTTACGAATTTATATCGATAAAATCACTAACTTTG
>CANSGE010000105.1 GCA_947646295.1 uncultured Bacteroidales bacterium | reverse complement strand
AAAGTCTGGTTGCTGAGATTCAGCTGGGTGAGATCGTTGTACGAGCAGTCGACGAAGACGATATTCGGGCAATTGGTCACGGTCAGGTCGGTCAGGTCATTGTATGAGCAGACGAGGTCGAGCAGAGCGTTGCAGTCTTTCACTGCGAGGCCTTTCATACCATTGTCGGAGCAGATGAGCGAGCTCAGGGCAGGGAGATTGGAGATGATGAGATTGCTGAGTTGATTATCGTCGCAGTTGAGATTCTGCAGGCCGGTGAGGCCGGCGAGTGTCACCTGTGTGAGCTTGTTGTAGCCGCAGTAGAGGTTCTTGAGCTTGGCACAGTTGGTCACTGCGAGAGATTCGAGGTGATTGCTCTGGCAATTAAGTGTCTCGAGCGCGGGAGCCGCATTGAAGTCGAGACTTACAAAGTAATTGCTGGCGCAATTGAAATTCTTGAGATAAGGTACGTTTTCGAGAGTGATGTCGGTGAGACGGTTATTGTTGATCGACACTTTTTCGAGCGCGCCGCAATTTTCGATTGACATCTCGGTGATGCGGTTGCGCGAAGCATTGAGTTCGGAGAGAGCTGCATCGCCTGTGAGATCGAGACCGGTGATCGCGTTGCGCGATACGTCAACTTTCTTCAGCTGGGAGAATCCGGCCAGATTGAGTGTACCGGCGAGTTTCTTGCCTTTCCAGTCGATGGCTGTCACGTGACCGCCTTCTACTGTGATACCTTCTATCGAGCCTATGGATTTGGGATCAGATACGAGGAGTGCTTCTGCATTGGTCGAAGCTTCCTGGGCAGGCTGAGCTAAGAACGCTTGGATCTGTTTAAGCTCATTTTTTGCTATGTTCTGGGCGCTTGCTGCCATTCCACACAAAGCAACAGTTAAGAATAATGCGATTTTTTTCATATTTGTAAAAGTTTAGGTGTTTGTAAGTCGTTAAAGTTATCTTTCTAACAAACCATATCTCCAATTAGTTTGCTATCCATTAAAAAAATTTTATAAATTTGCACAACGATATAAATCTAAATCATTGAAAATGCACAAATACATCTTAGGGGCCATGCTGCTCGCATGCGCTACCACAGCTGCAGCCCAGCGCATTGCGGTGCTCAGCGACGTACATGTCTCACCCGGCAATCCTGCCGAAGCCCAGCTCAAAGCGGCTGTCGACGAAATCAATCAAGGCGATTTCGACATCGTGGTGATGAACGGCGACCTCACAAACGAAGGTCTCGACGACGAACTCCTCAACGTAAAATCAATCCTCGACCGCATCCGCCATCCCCTCTACGTATTACCCGGAAATCATGAGCTCAACTGGAGCCAAAGCGCCACAAAGACATTCAACGACCTCTGGGGCAACGACCGCTTCGTCACCGAAGTCGACTCACTCGTGGTGGTGGGCATCGCCTGCGGCCCATACATGAAGATGGGCGACGGACATATCAAACAGGAAGACCTCCTGTGGCTCCGCTCGACACTCGACAGCATCGCCACACCCGGAAAACGCATACTCAACTTCAACCATTACCCCCTGCAGGACGATCTCGACAACTGGGAAGACTACGTCAATCTCCTCTCAGCCTATCCCGTCATAGGCCACATCAACGGCCACTACCACGTATGGCGCCAATATTGGGGCGGAGATATACCCGCCGTGATGACCCGCGCCCTGGCCGGCCCCGACGGCTACGGATACTCCATCGTGGAAGTCGACCCACAATGGGTACACGTATATAATAAGGTAATAGGCGCCGACCCCGAGCCCAAATACGCATTCGCCGCCGGCACATCCCACAAGCCGCTCGAATATCGTGAGCTGAAAGCACCCGTCGCCGACGGCTATGACATCGACCGCGTATACGACGACCACGCATCCGTATTCACCCGCCTGGCCTTCGACGCAGCCAATGTATACTTCGGCAACTCCCTCGGCGAAGCTGTAGCCGTCGACAAAGCCACCGGCAAGCGCCGCTGGACAGTCAATACCGGCGCATCACTCTTCTCGCGCCCAGTAGTACTCGCCTCGGGCGACATCGCATTCCCCGGCGCCACAGGCATCTCCATCATCTCCCCCGATGGCAAGCTGCGCAAGACACTCCCCTCGCGCGAAGGCCCCTACGTGGCCGACGGACTCGTGACCGACGACGCCTGGTATCAGGGTGCTTACAAGAGATTCGAGCGCCGAAATCCGCGCACAGGCAAGCTCGTATGGACATACGACTCACTCTTCAACTACTGCCAGGCCGCACCCGTAGCCGATGCCGGCCAGGTATTCTTCGGAGCGTGGGATACCAACATGCGCGCCCTGGATGCCAAGACGGGCCGACTCCTCTGGACATGGAACAACGGCCGCGCCCAGAATCAGCTCGGCCCCGGCAACGTCGTGCCCGCCGTCACCCCCGACCGCATCTACATCGTTGCACCCGACCGCTACATGACCGCCATCGACCGCGCAACAGGCCGCACACTATGGCGCGACAATTCGCACCGCTACCGCGAGAGTCTCGGCATCAGTGCCGACCACTCACGCCTCTACGCCAAAACCATGGACGGCGAGCTCGTGTGCATCGATGCAACAGCCCCCGCCTTCAGCGAGCTCTGGACACTCGACATGGGCATCGGCTATGACCACGCCCCCTGCATCGTGCTCGAAAAAGACGGCACCGTATACGCCGGCTCACGCCGTGGCATCGTCACCGCAGTCGACCCCGCCACGCGCTCGATCATCTGGCAAGGCGAAATCGGCAAAAGTGAAATCAACGGCTTCGACATCGACCCGCACACCGGCGACGTCTGGACATCCCTCATCGAGGGCCGCCTCGCCCGCATCCACAAAAAGTAAGCCCCCGCGATGCAGTTATCGTAGCGGCTAACCTCAAAAGGCTTTAAGGAGTTGTTTAGCAACTCCTTATTTTATTATCCAATAACCACCTTTGGTTTTACCTATCCTGTCGAGTTTCCCTGATTTCCGTAGCGCAGAGATTAACCTGTTGACTTTTCGAAGTGAAAATCCAAGTTTAACAGATAGTTGCGGCTGCGTAATGTGAGGATTCAGCTTAATTAATTCAAGCAGTTTTTTCGCGTCAATATTCTCGCCATTCTCGCCATTATTCTCGCCATTGGAGCTTTCCGCATGGCGAGATTTTTCTTTTGCAAAGGGGTACGTAACTGTAGATATGAGCAAATCACTTTCAAAAGTCACTTCATTACCAGTCAGCTCTTCCCACTTAATTATTTTATCAATGCCGTAGCCGGCATTCTCTGACAACTTTGGATATCGAAAGAATTTAATTATACTTGGATTACGTGGCATAGACAGAACCCTGCTTCTAAACTCAGATGCATCAAGAATGAAACGTCCGGGATTTTGCATGATAATTCTGTCGGCAAACACCCTGATTGTCGGATGGGCTGCCGCGAAATAGTCTGCATGTGCGCAGAAATTTACAAGTCCTTCGCGCAAGCAGAATAACCGTGAATTATCCTCCGTGCCAAACATATCCGGCCCCTCGACATACGGAGCATCTACAAAATTACGCAACCTATGCATTATCAACTGGAAGCTTTCCCATATATTCTCCTGCTCCGGCATACGATAAGTGTATCGCTGGCTTGCATCCCTATATGAATTACCAGGTATTTCCATATAGTCAAGCCAAAAATTAGGCAACACTCGTAAAATGGAATCTCTCTTACCGAACATCAACAAACTACCATAGGACAATTTACCCGAACCAAGAACTATATTTATCTTCTTGCAGAATGCTGCTTCATCAAGATCGGGGTATGATAGCCCGCGATTATAATCACGCAGATAACTGCGATATGATGCCAAGGACTCTAAATTGACATCCTCAAAACCGCTGCCTGCTACTTCCATTTCTGAACGCGAGCCGAAAGCGCTGTCACGTACTATCGCATCCACTTCCAAATCTGACGCAAGCACATCCCCGCTACCTGTTCGGATATATACCTCTCCCGTGCTTTTTATAGCCACCGGCTTATGAGGTGACACAGGTATCTCAAATGCTATCACATCCTTTTCGTCAATCTTAAATCTATATGCACGGCTCGATATTACAGCATTAAATTTGGAACGCGACCGCAATGTCGTGACAATATCCTGTTCCATCTTTTCAATATTATCTATGCCGCACGCCTGATAATAATTACCGGCCTCTCCTTTCTTTTCCTTGACACCAAGTATAATCCATCCACCTGCAGAATTTGAGAACGCACTGACTGTTTCCCACATTGACTTGGGAATACCACCCGAAGCGTCCTTTACCTCGAAGTCATCCCATTCTACATCGTTTAGCCTCTTAAGCAGTTCTTCCTTGGTCATTTTTCATCAAGTTTTTAAACGCAAAGTTAAAAATTTTTCACAATCCAACCACATTTTCCATACTATTATTAATATCATATTAGTAGGTTGCCATACTTGATCTTTAAGCATTGTTCCCAACTGCGGATCGTTGTCAAATTTCCCACTTTGCACAAGAATAGTTTTTGCCCTCGCGCAAGCTTTCGATTTGCATTTTTTGTAAAAAATGATTACCTTTGCACGCAATAAAATTTATAGGTAATTTATGTCATCTTTTATTGCAGATAGAGTAGCCATGGACGGCTTGACGTTCGATGATGTGCTCCTTATTCCGGCTTATTCGGAAGTACTTCCCCGCAGTGTAAATCTTCAGACGCGTTTCTCACGCAACATCACCCTCAATGTGCCCCTGGTATCAGCTGCCATGGACACAGTGACCGAGGCTCAGCTTGCAATCGCCATCGCTCGTGAAGGTGGCCTGGGTGTGATCCACAAAAACATGCCCATCGCCGAGCAGGCCCGTCAGGTACATGCTGTCAAACGCGCCGAAAATGGCATGATTTACGACCCTGTGACCATCCTGCGCGGCTCTAAAGTAGCCGAAGCACTCCGCATGATGGAGGAATATCATATCGGCGGTGTGCCCGTAGTCGACGAAAACGGCCTCCTCGTAGGTATCGTCACCAACCGTGACCTCCGCTTCGAAGCCGACCTCAACCGCCCCATCGACGAGGTCATGACCTCCGAAGGAATCATCACCACCTCGCAATCCACTAACCTCGAAGAAGCTGCCCGCATACTCCAGCAGCACAAGATCGAAAAGCTTCCCGTGGTCGACAACGACGGCCGACTCGTAGGACTCGTTACTTATAAAGACATCACAAAAGCAAAAGACAAACCTCACGCATGCAAGGATAAGCTCGGCCGGCTCCGTGTGGCTGCCGGCATAGGCGTGACCCCCGACTCGATGGTGCGCGCCGAAGCTCTCGTGCAGGCAGGCGCCGATGCTCTCGTCATCGATACCGCTCACGGACACTCAAAGGGTGTCGTAGGTGTGCTCCGCGAAGTCAAGCGCGCATTCCCCCAGATTGATGTAGTGGTAGGCAACATCGCCACCGGCGAAGCCGCCCGCTATCTTGCCGACAACGGCGCCGACGGCGTCAAGGTAGGCATCGGCCCCGGCTCCATCTGCACCACACGTATCATCGCAGGTGTAGGCGTGCCCCAGCTCTCAGCCGTGTATGATGTGGCCAAGGCCCTCGAAGGCACCGGCATACCTCTGATCGCCGACGGCGGCATCCGCTACTCCGGCGACATCGTCAAGGCTCTCGCTGCCGGCGCTCACTCAGTGATGCTCGGCGGTATGCTTGCCGGTGTGGAGGAATCTCCCGGCGATACCATCATCTACAACGGACGTAAATACAAGACCTACCGCGGCATGGGCTCACTCGAAGCTATGGAAAAAGGCTCGAAAGACCGCTACTTCCAGGGCAACGAGACCGACGCCAAGAAACTCGTGCCCGAAGGCATCGCAGCCCGCGTACCATTCAAAGGCTCACTCTACGAAGTGGTATATCAGATGCTCGGCGGCCTCCGCGCTGGCATGGGCTACTGCGGCGCTCCCGATATCGAGGCGCTCCACAAGGCCCGCTTCACACGCATCACCAATGCCGGTGTGGCCGAGAGTCACCCCCACGACGTAGCCATCACAAGCGAAGCTCCCAACTACTCCGCCGGCTCTCGCTGAACGATATAAAAAGCCGTCGCGCACGGCCTCAAAATATTTTTAGACGCAGGGATACAATATTTATTGTGTCCCTGCGTTAATTTAGGGTAGAACTAAACCCATTTCTTGCGTAATGAAAAAGCAAATCTTGGCTATATGCGCCATCAGCGGCGCTTCACTGCTCGCCATCAACGCTCGCAACGACGATCCCGTGCTCATGAATATCGCCGGCAAGGACGTGCACCTGAGCGAATTTGAATACCTTTACAACAAAAATAACACTCAGCAGGTACAGCCTCAGACGACCGACGAGTACATCGACATGTTTGTCAACTTCAAGCTCAAGGTCGCCGAAGCCGAGGCAGAAGGCCTCGACACCACCATGGCCTTCGAGACCGAGTACATCAAATTCCGCAATGAGCTGGCCGCCCCCTACCTGCGCGACAAGGCCGTCGAAGACTCTCTCCTCCGTCAGGCCTACAGCCACACCCTCGAGGATGTGACCGTGAGCCATATCATGCTCCCCTCCGCACAGAAGCATCTGGCCGACTCTCTCCGCGAAGCCATCATCTCCGGCCAAGCCGAGTATGAGGACGTGGCACGCAACAACTCCATCGACCGCCCCTCGGCTCAGCGCGGCGGACTCATGGGCCTCGTGCAGCCCGGACGCTACCCCTGGGCGTTTGAGGAAATGGCCTATAACACCCCCGAAGGACAGATTTCAGAAGTGGTCAACTCCGGTATGGGGCTCCACATCATCCGCGTGGAGAGCCGCCGTCCCGCCAAAGGCCAGGTACACGCATCACACATCCTGCGCATGACACGCGGCATGGACGACAGCACCATCCAGGCGCAGAAAGTCACTATCGACTCTATCTACAATGCCGTCAAGGGCGGCGCTTCATTCGCATCCCTGGCATCAACCTACTCACAGGACCCCGGCTCAGCCCAGCGCGGCGGCGACCTCGGATGGTTTGGCCCCGGCATGATGGTGCACGAATTTGACTCCGTGGCCTTCGCTATCGCCGACGGTGAGATCTCAGAGCCTTTCCGCACATCATTCGGCTATCACATCATCAACCGTCTCGAAAGCAAGAAGCCCGGCACATTCGAGGAAAGCCTCGATAATCTCCGCGCCATGCTCGACCGCGACCCCGCCCGCAGCGAAATGCCCGCCAGAGCATATGCTCAGAATCTCATCCGCGAATACAAAGGCCAGATCAGCCCCAAAGGACTCGAGGCGGTGCGTAAGCTCGCCCAGCAGAGCGGCGGCGTGATCGACTCGACTTTCATGGCCGGCATGCTCGCAAGCAAAGCGCCCGCCTTCACACTCCGCGGAAAAGCCACCACCCTGGCCGAACTCGCACCCTACATTCCCTCCGTGTCACCCGACGGTGTAGATGCAGTGGTAGAGTTTGTCAAGACATCCGCCCAGGACCTCATGGAAGCCAAAGCCGTAGATATCGCCCGCGAGGAGCTCGCCCTCACCAATCCCGAATACCGCAATCTCATCAACGAATACCGCGACGGCATCCTGCTCTTTGAAGTATCCGACCGCAACGTATGGAAACGCGCATCATCCGATACCGAGGGCCTCGAAAACTATTTCCGCACCCACCGCGACAAGTACGCCACCTGGGAGCAGCCCAAGTACAAGAGCTACGTGATCTTCGCCCAGACAGACTCGGCTCTCAACGCCGTGATGACCTACGCGCAGGACAGCATTCCCGCCTCTGTGACCGGCATCGACGTTGTGACACAGCTCCGCGACCGTTTTGGCCGCGACATCAAGGTTGAGCGCGTGATCGCCGCCAAGGGCGAGAACGCCATCACCGACTTCCTGGGCTTCGGAGCTGAAAAACCTGCCGTCGACCCCAATACGAAATGGAAATTCTACAGCGCCTTCCGCGGCAAAGTCATTGAGCAGCCCGAGGAAGCCGCCGACGTGCGCGGCGCAGTGGTGCCCGACTACCAGAACGAACTTGAGACTACCTGGATCGAGACTCTCCGCAACAAATATCCGGTAAAAATCAATCGTAAAGTATTGAAAAAATAACGCTTTGATTACATCAACCCATATCCTGAAGACGGACATGAGGACACTTCGCCGTGCCTTTGTCCGTCTTCTGTGTTTCATTGCAGTTGCCGGCGCCGCATCGTGCTCGGGCGGCGGCGAATCGGCACCCGCCGACTCTTACGTGGCGCGCGTCGGAGCGGCCCGGCTC
>CANSGE010000104.1 GCA_947646295.1 uncultured Bacteroidales bacterium | reverse complement strand
TGGCCGACTTGAAGCAGGGCAATCCCAGAGCCTGACGGCCTACATTGATGGGATGGAATCCGTCGACGTCCTTGTCGTAGCGCACGGCCTCGATCACTTTTTGCTCGTCGATATGACGGGGGAGGGGAAGCTGCACGATGAAGCCGTCGACTTCGGGGTCGGAGTTGAGTGATTCGATGAGCTCGAGCAGCTCGGCCTCGGTGACATCAGCCTCGCGGCGGATCACCGTCGAGCGGAATCCGCAGGCTTCGCAGGCTTTCACTTTGTTGGCTACATAGGTCTCGCTGCCACCGTCGTGACCCACCAATATGGCGGCCAGATGCGGTGCGCGGCCGCCGGCTTCGATGATTTTCTGCACTTGGGCCGCGATTTCGGCCTTGATAGCTGCGGCGGTTGCCTTTCCGTCGATTAATTCCATAGTCTCTTTCGGGGGTGAAATGTTTATTTACGCAGTCCGCGGAGATTTTTCATCGCCGCCATGGGATTTTTGATTGAGCCTGCCATCTTCATCATCTGGCGCATCTGGTCGAATTGCTTGATGATGCGGCTTACTTCCTGGATAGTGGTTCCGGAGCCGGCGGCGATACGTTTCACTCGGGTGCCTTTGAGCACTTCGGGATGCTCGCGCTCGTAGGGAGTCATCGAGCAGATTATGGCTTCGATACCCTTGAAGGCGTTGTCGTCGATATCGATATCCTTGATAGCTTTGCCAAGGCCCGGGATCATGGCAGCGAGATCCTTCAGATTGCCCATCTTCTTGATCTGCTGTATCTGCTTGTAGAAATCATTGAAGGTGTACTGATTTTTACGGAGCTTGCGGGCGAGGTCCTCGGCCTCTTTCTCATCGAATTGCTGCTGGGCCTTTTCGACGAGTGATACGATATCGCCCATACCGAGGATACGGTCGGCCATACGGTTGGGGTAGAAGACGTCGATGCCGTCGAGACTCTCACCGGTGCCGACAAATTTGATGGGCTTGTTGACCACCGTACGGATCGAGAGAGCGGCACCGCCGCGGGTGTCACCATCGAGCTTGGTGAGCACTACGCCGTCGAAGTCGAGACGCTCGTTGAAGGTACGCGCGGTGTTGACGGCATCCTGACCCGTCATCGAGTCGACCACGAAAAGTGTCTCCGTGGGATTGATAGCCTTTTTGATGGCTTCGATCTCGTCCATCATCTGTTCATCCACAGCCAGACGTCCGGCGGTATCGATGATCACGAGGTCGTGGTTGTTCTGGCGGGCGTAATCAAGAGCCTTCTTTGCGATACCGACAGGGTCTTTCGAACCTTCGATGGTGAAAACGGGCACTTCGATGGATTCGCCGAGCACTTTCAGCTGGTCGATAGCCGCGGGACGGTAGACGTCGCACGCTACCAGGAGCGGACGCATGGCGCGCTCGCTTTTGAGTTTTTTTGCCAACGTGCCTGAGAAAGTCGTCTTACCGGAGCCTTGCAGACCGGACATCAGGATAATGGCAGGCTTGCCTTTGAGGTTGAGCGTAGCTGCATCGCCACCCATGAGGGTCGTGAGTTCGTCATGGACGATCTTCACCATCAACTCGCTCGGCTTGATAGCGGTGAGCACGTTCTGGCCCAATGCCTTAGCCTTGACCGTATCGGTAAACGTCTTCGCAACTTTATAGTTGACGTCGGCGTCGATCAGAGCGCGGCGCACATCTTTGAGGGTTTCAGCTACGTTGATTTCAGTGATTTTGCCTTGACCCTTAAGGATTTTAAAGCTTCTTTCAAGTCTGTCGCTAAGTTTTTCAAACATAATTTATGATGGTGGCTACTTAATTAAGCAAATTGGTTTTTGTATCGGGGAAAATGACGGAGGGTTTGAAGTCGCGTGCTTCCTCGGGAGTCATTGTGGCGTAGGCCATTATGATGACAATGTCGCCGGGTTGCACCAGGCGTGCGGCTGCGCCGTTGAGGCATATCACCCCGCTGCCTCGCGGACCGGGGATAGTGTAGGTGTCGAGACGCGCTCCATTGTTGTTGTTTACGATGTACACGCGCTCTCCCGGCAGGATATTGGCAGCTTCGAGCAGATTCTCGTCGATTGTGATACTACCGATGTAATCAAGCCGCGATTCGGTCACGGTCACGCGGTGGATTTTCGATTTCAGTACCTCGATATTCATTTTATCAGAGTAAGTTTTCCTTTTTCAATATTTGATATTGTCGATGAGGCGCACATCGCCCATCCATACGGTGACGCAGCCTACGGCCTGAGTGGTTTCGCTCCAGTCAGTGATGGGTTGCAGCGTGCGTCCGTCTACGATTTCGTAATACTCGATTTCCATTCCCGCGATGTCATTGATGGCTTTCACAACGTATTCCTTGACGGCGGCCGGAGAGTATTCTTCGCGCGGCAGCTTTGTGCTTTCGGCAAGGATGCGGTGGATAGCGGGGGCGGCTTCGAGCTGCTGCTGTGACAGGCGGGTGTTGCGCGAGCTAAGCGCCAGACCCGAATCACCGCGGCGGATGGGGCAGGCCACTATCTCAAGGTCGAAGCCCTCAAGCTCGACCATGCGGCGTATCACAGCTATCTGCTGGAAGTCTTTCTCGCCGAAATAAGCCTTGTCGGGCGACGCCATCTCGAAGAGCTTGCTCACTACCTGGGCCACGCCGTTGAAGTGTCCGGGACGCATGGCTCCCTCCATCACCTCGGCCACGGGGCCGAGATCGAATACCCGGGTATCGGGTTGAGGATACATTTCCTCGACACTCGGAGCAAATGCCACGTCGACTCCGGCGGCTGCGAGCTTCTCGCAATCAGCCTCCAATGTGCGCGGGTAGGTCTTGAGGTCGTCGGGATTATTGAATTGGGTGGGATTGACAAACACGCTCACCACCACAAAGTCACATTCCTTGCGTGCGCGGTCGACGAGCGAGATATGTCCCTCATGCAGTGCGCCCATCGTAGGCACGAGGCCCACTGACAGTCCTTTATTTTTGGCATTGGCCACGGCTTCTCTGAGTCGAGCCACTGTATTGACGATTTCCATTTTGAAATTTTTGTCTAAAATCGGCGACAAATTTAGTCATTTATTTAATGTTATGCAAATGTTTCTAATTCATGAAGTCGACTGACAGACCGATTTGGAAGCGGCGGGGATTGAGGGGGTAGTCGGGCATCGAGAAATAGTCGCGGCTGAACCATCCCTGGTTGACGTGGCTCATCATCACGTAGAATCGTGTCTTGCTGAGCTTGAAGTTGGCGTAGGCGTTCATGAATGGATAATTGCCCAGCAGCTGCGAATGCTGATTGGCAAAACTTGCCGTGGCCGGCTGGTACTTCGGCGCATAATAGCGGGTATAGTAGTCGCAGTCAACACCGAGCTGCACATATAGGGTGGCAATCTTGAATTTGAGGTAGAGATTGGAGTATACGGCAAGCTTCGGCACGGAGATTATATGGTCGTCGGATGAGGTCTGGTAGGTGATGGTGTTGTCCCAATGCAGGATACCGGCATTGAGTTTCTGATCAAGCCGGGCGCTCAGGAGCTGGACGCTTCCGCCGTGTTGCGCGGGGAGGAAATCTTCGCCGAAGTAAAGATGATTCTGTACGTTGGCCACGTCGACGGACAGCGTAGTGGACGATTGCGGGATATGGAGGCGACCGCCGAATTTGAGAGTGCGTTCCTTGGAGAAGTCATTCGCCCAGATGAAGTGATTGGAGATATAACGGTTCATCAGGAAGGACGCGGCGACATTGTTGAATGTGCCGTAAGCCGAGAGGCTCACGCTATCCCGGAGGAGACGGAAGCGCGTGTTGATCTCACCCGTGGCGCGCACATCGCCGGCCACTCGCCCTGCTATGCCGAAATCGGCCGTGGCGGAGTAGGTGAGTATGGAGCCTTGCTGCTTGGTGAGCTGGCCGCCCACACGTAGATTGTGCTCGGTGGTGCGGGGCTCGATGAGGGAGGCATATTCGGGCAGCGGTGTCAGTTCGAGGCCGGTGCGGTCGAGCGTGTCGGGAATCTGATTATAGCGGTTGAGCTCGTACGTGGCAAAGGCTGCCAAGCCGAATTTGGCAAATTTATTGAAGCCTTCGAGCATCGAGATGCCTACGGTATTTTCCAGGCTCCAGTAGTCTGTATATTCGTGAGTCAGCTCGGGATTGAGATAACAATTGTCGAAGAATTCGTTTACTTCGTTCATGTCGCCGTCGCTGAACATGTGGGCTGCCTGGGTATATTTCAAATTCCATATCACGGAAGTGACAGGGATATAGGTGCGACGTGCCACGGTGTCGCCTTCCTGCATCTCTTCTTCGTGCCAATATCCTATTTTATAGCGGTTGTTGAGCAGGAGCTGGCCACCTTTCACTCGGGTGTGGGCGTCGGAGAGGTTGGTGGGGATAGTTTTGGGGTCGACTTTCGTGACACCTGCCTGCACCAATGCCGGGTCGGTGATGTAGAGCGGATCAATGATACCGCCGTTTTCCTTATTGAGGAGGTTGTAGTGGTACCAGTAACCTTGAAATTCATATCGGTCGCCTATGTATGAGCCGGAGAATCCCCACGCAAGATTTTTTGCGGCCTGATTTGAATATGAGCCTTTTGAATAGAGGTAGTCAAGCATGGCTCCTACCTGTATCTGGCTGTTGACGTTGCCGGAGAAAATGCCCGAGAGGCGGTCTTGTCCGTTGTCGCGGCCACCGCCGGTATTGTAGCTCAGCAGTGTCATCGGGATACGTGTGTTGTAGAAGAGGGTAGTAGCCTCTGACGGAAGCCAGAAACTCACGGCGTCGCGGAAGAAAAAGTCGCTCATCGGCGGGCGTTCGGTCCAGATACTGTTGCGGCCTTCGCCACCGAGGTTGCCCGTGGTGGCCCAGGCATCGGAAATCATGGAAGGCACCGAGCGTTGGGCGTAACCCTCGGGCACAGTGTCGACGGGCGCTTCCTCGCGCAGGCCGAGCGGCTCAATGATACGCCAGGCATAGGATGGTGCCACCTGCGGCTGCTTGGCCATGATGCCGGCAGCTGCGCCGGCGAGACATATACTGATTATGAGACGGCAAATTTTCATTATTTCTCTGTCTGCATATTTTGGGCAAGGTATTGCCTGAAATATAGCCGCACGTCGTCGCGTTGGATCAGCGCGTTGATATTCGCGATGGCCGTATCGGCGAGCTGATGCCGGTCGCCCCACGCAAGGATTTCATTCATGAGTGTCGCGGCATATTTTTCTTGTGTGGAGGTGTAATTGACGAATTTTTCGAAAACTGCCATGTGGGTAAGCACCATCGTCATCATTTCGAGCACATGCTCGGGGCCGGGATTGAGGCCGATGAAGTTTTTGATGAGGGTCTTGAAGACGGTTACCCGCGCTTTTGATTTGCCCCATTTGACACGGCCGAGTTCCTTGCGCACCGTTTCGGTAGCTTTTTCCATCTGGCGGCCTACGTCGGGATTGAGAAAAAACTCAAAGTACTCCCGGGTGTCTTTGCGGGCATCATAAGCGTCGAGGACGACCTGCACAAGTTGTTCGTGCGTCATCCGTGCGAGTTCCTTCTTTAAGGCAGTTTTCGACATGCTCAGATTACTTCGAGGTCTGAGTTAAGGCGCTGTCGCACTACTTCATACATGAGCACACCGGCCGCCACGCTGACGTTGAGCGAGCCGATGTGGCCGAACATCGGAATCGATACTTTTGTATCGCACAAAGCCATGACCTCGGGTGAGATACCGGTATCTTCGGCGCCCATTACAAGCGCCACGGGGGTAGTATAGTCGGCGAGGGTGTAATTCATGTCGGCTTTTTCGCTTACGGCTACGATCTGGTATCCGCTGTCCTTGAGGAAGCGCACGGCTGAGGCAATAGAGCGCTCGCGGCACACAGGCAACGAGAGCAACGCGCCGGCCGAAGTCTTCACCGCATCGGCACCTACAGATACCGAACCTTTTTCTGCTATCACCAGCGCATCCACACCGCAACATTCGGCCGTGCGGGCCATCGCTCCGAAATTGCGCACGTCGGTGATACCGTCGAGCACCACCATGAAGGGAAGACGTCCGTCGTCGTATAGATCATTGACGAGATTGCCGAGGTTGTGATAGGTCACTGCCGAGAGCATTGCGATGACGCCCTGATGGTTTTTACGGGTGATACGGTTGAGACGCTCGGCCGGCACACGCTGAGCCACGATATGATTGGCGCGCATGAGGCTGAAAAGTTCATTTGCCAGATCGCCTTGGAGACCTTTCTGGATGAAGAGTTTGTCGATTTCGCGGCCTTCGCGGATGGCTTCGATCACGGCACGTATTCCGTATATATAGTCGGTTGGTTGCATTCTGCGTATATTCTATATTATATAATGTGTAATCAAATGAGTCGTCGACTCTTTTCGAGCAATGAGGTGGCTGCGGCGATGGCGGCTTTATCGGAAGCATCGCCGGAGAGCATGAGTGCAATTTCTGAAATACGCTCGGGCTGCGAGAGTCGGGCGATGTGGGTGTGGGTGCCGTTTTCGTCGTCGTTTTTGTAGACCTTGAAGTGGGCATTGCCTTGCGCGGCCACCTGCGGGAGGTGTGTGATGGACATTACCTGCATGTAATTGGCGGTGCGGCTCATCAACTCACCCATGCGTGATGCGGCCTCGCCCGACACTCCCGTGTCGATTTCATCGAAAATGATGGTGGGCAGGTGCATGTACTCGGCCAAAATGGACTTCAGGACGAGCATTATACGCGAAATTTCGCCTCCGGACGCAGTTTTACCAATCGGTTGCAATTCCTGATTCTTGTTGAACGCGAAGAGGAAGTCGACGGTATCGACACCGAAAGGATTGAGTTTGCCGGTGGTGAGCTGGATGTGGCAGTTGAGATTGGCCAGGCCGAGTGGACGTGCGTCGTGCACGATTTTGTCGGTCAGCTTCTCGGCGGCGGCGTGGCGGCGCTTTGATAATTTATCGGCCACTTCGAGAGCCTTGCGCTTGAGCTCGATGGCATTGGACTTCAATTCGTCCAATACGTCCTCGGCGTTGGCAAGAGCGTCGAGGCGTGCCTGAAGATTGTCACGTATGGCAATAAGCTCGTTGGACGAGCGGACTTTGTGCCGCTGGAAGAGTGCGTAGAGTTTAGAGAGACGGTCATCGATATCTTCGAGCGTTTCGGGATTGTCGTTGAGGGCCGACGCTTTGTCGGAGACGGTGTCGGCGATGTCGGCAAGTTCTGTGCGGATAGTCTCGAGGCGATCTACTACGTCATCTTCTCCACAATCGCCGAGAGCGGCTATCGCAGCGTCAACTGACTGGAGGGCGTTGATATCGTCCCAGCTCAGACTCTTTGCAGCTTCGATGAGAGCTGTGCCGCGGCGGGAAGTTTCTTCGAGTGATGCGCGCCGGGCTTCGAGATCGGTCTCTTCGTCGGGCAATAGATTGTATTGCTGAAGTTTATCGAGCTGAAACTGGAGGTATTCGGCATCGTCGCGGGTGTTTTCGATCTGATCGCGCATTGAGGCGTATTTTTGAAGCGAAGCCTTGTATTGGGTATAAATCTTGCGATAAGAATCGAGTATATCTGAGTTGGAGGCGATATTATCGAGCACTTCCATCTGGAAATCGGCATCGGCGAGATGCAGATTCTTGTGCTGGGAGTGTATGTCGAGCAGTGATTCGGCTATTGCCTGAAGCGCCGAAAGGCCCACGGGTTCGTCGTTGATGAATGCTTTTCCCCGGCCGGAAGCAGTGATTTCGCGTCGAAGCTTGCATTGACCTTCAGTATGCGTGACGCCTTCACGCTGAAGAGTGGCGGCTATCTGGGCGTCGATGTGGCCGTCGAATGTGAAGACGGCTTCCACAACGGTTTTTTCGCCGGGTTCGAGATTGGACTTGATGGATGAGCGTCCGCCTTGCAGAAGTCCGAGGGCGCCCATGATGATCGACTTACCTGCGCCGGTTTCACCGGTTATGATATTGAAGCCGGCATCAAGTCGGAGCTCAAGCTCTTTGATGAGTGCGTAATTTTTAATTTTAAGCGAGCTGATCATTTTTCTTGTCCGTTTTTGATTTTTTCGAGTCGATCCTGGTCAGTCGGATACAGTGGCTGTAGCAATTCGTAGACGTTGTTGCGTTCTTCTGACGGCGCCTTTGAGTAGATGTTGACGAGTTCGTCCATTTTCGCATCTCTGAAAAGCGAGAGTGACACCGACATGGGCTGTACGGAGTACACGGCCGGTAAGGCGCTGAGTGACTTTGTGATGACGTCGCGGCCTTTGTCGGTGGAAAGCGACATCTGATCAAGACCAAGGCGGTGATATTCGTAGATCATCTTGCGTAAACCGTCGGCGGGAGTGCCTTC
>CANSGE010000103.1 GCA_947646295.1 uncultured Bacteroidales bacterium | reverse complement strand
GACCCCGCCGCCGACAAAGCCGGTGTGAAGTATACTCCGGGCTTCGTGCATCAGGTCATCTACGACACTTATCTCAAAAATCATGAGAACCCTGAAGATATCGAGTACTATATGTGCGGCCCCGGCCCAATGAGCGCCGCTGTCAACAAGATGCTTGATTCGCTCGGTGTCGACCCCGAAAATATCCATTACGATAACTTTGGCGGATAATTTCATCCGCTCCAAATCATTACAGTCTTGAAAAAACTATCAACCCTCCTCGCGGTATGCCTCCTTGCGATCCTCACATCATCGCAAGCCGCCGCACAGTTCCGTTACTCCGCTATCGCTGGTCCGACCCTCACCTCTCTCACATTCAATCAAGACCTCGTGAGCGTAAGCAGCACCGTAGGCGCTACCGCCGGTATACAGGGCGAATTGATGTTCCCCGGCATAGGCTTCGGTGTCGATATCGGTCTTATGTACAATATGCTCGGAGCCAAGGTAAACCTCGGCGAACGCAAGATCTGGGCTTCCGAAGGCTACGGCAACGAGCGCCTCATGATGCACTGCCTCCAGATCCCGGTACATCTCCGCTTCAAATACACCCGTCTCAATGGGTTTGAGGAAAAGGTAGCCCCGCTTATTTTCGGCGGCCCTGACTTCAATATCCAGATCGCCCACGGCAAATGCGACGCAATCAAATTCTCCGGCGGCGACCTCGGACTTACCGCCGGCGTAGGTGCCGAGCTCTTCCGCCGTTGGCAAGTCACTGGCTCGTATACCTGGGGCATGACATACGCACTCAAAACGAAGCTGCTCGACGATTTCTCAGCCCGCAACCGCTACTGGACTCTCCGTGTCGCATATTTCTTCTGATACAATGATCAAGTACAATAATGTCGAGATACTGCGTAAGGAGCACGTCGTGCTCAAAGACGTATCCTTCAGCGTACAGCCCGGCGAATTCATATATCTGATCGGAAAAGTAGGTTCCGGAAAGAGCTCGTTGCTCAAATCCCTATACGCGGAAGTGCCCGTGGAAAAAGGCGAAGCCCGCATCTTCGAGTATGATCTCACCGACATACGCCGCAAGGATATACCCTATCTGCGACGTCGGATCGGTATAGTTTTCCAGGACTTCCAACTGCTCACCGACCGCACCGTGTACGCCAATCTCGATTTCGTGCTCAAAGCCACCGGCTGGACCGACAAAGAGCAACGCGAACAACGCATAGACCAGGCGCTCAAACAAGTGGGCATGGCGAATAAATCATACAAGATGCCGCACGAACTCTCCGGAGGCGAACAGCAGCGCATCGTGATAGCCCGCGCTCTGCTGAATACCCCCGACCTGATACTGGCCGACGAACCTACCGGCAATCTCGACCCCGATACAGGGTCGCAGATCGTAGCGCAGCTCTATGATATCGCCGCCGCTGGCACAACCGTCATCATCGCAACTCATAATCTCAGCCTCCTCGAAGCTTTTCCCGGTCGCACCATGCGTATCGAATCAAAAAAACTAATCGACAAATGAAAGTACTCAAATTCGGTGGAACATCCGTAGGATCTCCCGAACGCATCCGCAACGTTGCCGATCTTATCCTCAAATCCGGGCGCAATATCGTGGTCCTGTCAGCGATGTCAGGCACTACCAACACTCTTGTGGAAATATCCCAATACCTCCTCAAACATAATGTTCCCGGAGCGCAAGAGACTCTCAACGCTCTGCGTCGTAAATATCACGAGGTGATTGAACAGCTCTTCACGCGCCCCGATATCTCCATGCGCGTACGCGAGACCATCGAACGCTCATTCTCTTTCATCGCACAGCTCGCACAAGGCGAATTTACACAAGCTGAGGAAAAAGAAGTACTCGCACAGGGTGAACTGATGTCCACCGTACTCCTGCAGGCTCACTTTGAGGAGCGCGGCGTAAATTGCGTCATAATCCCCGCACTTGATTACATGCGCACCGCCCAGGGCGGCGAGCCCGACATGCGGTACATCGCCTCACACCTGCGTCGCCTCATAGACCTCCATCCCGAGGCCCAGGTACTCCTCACCCAAGGCTACATCTGCCGAAACGCTTACGGCGAAATCGACAACCTGCGGCGAGGTGGCTCCGACTATTCCGCATCCATCATCGGCGCCGTGCTCGACCTCGATGAAATCCAGATATGGACCGACATCGATGGCATGCACACCGGCGATCCCCGCTTTGTGGAGCACACACGCCCCGTAGCGCGACTGCATTTCGAAGAAGCTGCCGAACTCGCATACTTTGGTGCCAAGATCCTTCATCCGTCTTGCGTGCTGCCCGCCAAACTACACAATATACCCGTGCGTCTGCTCAATACTATGCAGCCCGACGCTCCCGGCACTCTTATCGCCAATTTTCCCCCTGACGGTACCATCAAGGCAGTCGCGGCAAAAGACAATATCACCGCCATCAAGATCAAATCGGGCCGCATGCTCCTCGCCTACGGCTTCCTGCATAAAGTATTCGAAACATTCGACAAATACTGTACGCCTATCGACATGATGGCCACCTCCGAGGTAGGCGTCAGCGTGACCGTCGACAATACCGACCATTTGACTGCCATCATTGACGAACTCAAATCCTTCGGCACTGTCACTGTCGACACCGATATGGTGATCATCTGCATCGTAGGTGACCTCGAATGGCACAATACATCGAACTTCCAGGCCCGCGCCATCCAGGCTCTCGGCGACATACCCGTGCGCATGATTTCTTACGGCGGCAGCAATTACAATATCTCTATGCTCATCCGCGCCGAAGACAAGATCAAGGCTCTCAACCTGCTCAATCAAAACCTCTTTCAATAATTAGAAAAAATGGTAAAACACATCGTCACATTCAAGCTCAACGGCACCGCGGACGAACGTCTTGCCGTAGCCACAGAATTCAAAAACGCATTGCTCAAATTACCTGCAGTCATCGAGCCGCTGCGGTCCATCGAGGTAGGCATCAATCAGAATCCTGCCGAAGACTGGGACGTGGTATTGACAGCTATTGTCCCCACCATGGCCGACGTTGCCATCTACGCCAATCATCCCGCCCACGTTGCAGCGGCATCAATAGTCGGGCCTCACAAGCAAGCACGCGCCTGCGTCGATTACGAATTCGACGCATAACAGTATAGATTGCGCCCATGCAAGAGATAGGGTGCAATTTTCAACAGCTTACGCCCTCGCAAGACCTGCGAGGGTGTTTTTTATTACTTGACAAAGGTAAACGCGACAGCGAAAAGCAAGATAGGGCATCCCGCGAGAAGCAAGAGGTCGATGCGGGCAGCTCCAAAGATAAACAGGCAAACGCCCGTCGCAAGCGCGATATGCTGCAATGCTCTGCGATAGGCACGACGCTCAGCCGGATCTGACGGGGCTTCGAATGCGATGCTCCACAGCTTATGCATTTCCACAGCCACTGGCACCATGAAAGCCAGCCATCCTGCAATAAGGAAAGCGCCTGCATGCCATATCAAAGCTGCGAGGAGGCACACTGCCCCTACCCCGCAGTATCCCCCATATTTTTTCAAAATTGAGTTCATCGACAGCAAATATAGCTAATATTATACCCTCACCCAATAAAAAAAGGCCACTTCCGCGGCCTTGAGCGGTAGACGGGCCTCGAACCCGCGACCTGCAGCTTGGGAAGCTGCCGCTCTACCAACTGAGCTACTACCGCGTTTTTGTATTGCAAAGGTATGATATATTTTGCTATTTTACAACTATGGGATGAAAAAATTATGCCCCCGTCATCACGACGGAGGCATTAAAGAGGGGTATTTTAAGGGAATTTGGGAACTTATTCAGCGACAACTTCGAAAGGAATTTCAACTGCCACTTCTTTGTGGAACTGAATTGTGGCGCTGTATTTGCCCACTTCCTTGATGTTGTCTTTGATGATGATAAGCTTGCGGTCGATGTTGTGACCGAGCTTCTCGAGAGCTTCAGCGATCTGGATAGCGTTCACAGAGCCGAAGATAGTGCCGGTAGCGCTTGTCTTCGCACCGATTGTGAGTGCTACGCCTTCGAGGGCAGCGGCAGCTGCTTCTGCGTCGGCCTTGATCTGAGCGAGCTTGTGGGCACGCTGACGCTGGTTTTCTGCCAATACTTTGAGGGCTGATTCGGTCGCTACCACAGCTTTGTGCTGGGGAATCAGGTAGTTGCGGCCATAGCCGTCACGTACTTCTACGACGTCGTCCTTGTATCCAAGGCCGCGTACGTCTTCTTTGAGGATAATCTTCATGTGACTGTTTCGGTTGCTTGGTTATTTCATAAGGTCGGTTACGTAGGGGAGCAGGGCAAGGTGACGAGCACGCTTTACAGCCTGAGCTACTCGACGCTGGAATTTGAGAGAAGTGCCGGTGATACGACGGGGAAGGATCTTGCCCTGTTCGTTGAGGAACTTCTTGAGGAATTCTGCGTCCTTGTAATCTACATATTTGATACCGGCGCGTTTGAAGCGGCAGTATTTTTTCTTTTTAACGTCCACTGACATCGGGGTGAGGTAGCGGATTTCAGATTGTGCTTGTGCCATTGTTTAGTCCTCCTTTGCTTCTACGGGTTGGGTTGCTTCTGCTTTTGATGCCTTCAGGCTGCGGCGCTTGGCTGCGTATTCTGCGGCATACTTGTCCTGACGGAATGTGAGGAAGCGAAGAACGCGTTCGTCGCGACGGAACGCTGTTTCGAGTTTACGTACTGCCTCGGGTTCTGATTCGAATTCCACGAGGGTGTAAAAGCCGGTCGACTTTTTCTGGATGGGATAAGCGAGCTTGCGCATGCCCCATTCTTCGCAGTTCACAATGTTTGCACCGTTATCGGCCAAAACCTTGTTGAACTTTTCTACCGCTTCCTTCATCTGGGCGTCAGACAAAACGGGAGTTAAAATGAAAACGGTTTCGTAATTCATTGTTTTTGAATGAATGGATTATTAATACTGGTTTGGGGTGATTGCGGGGTATATCTCCGCAATTCGGCTGCAAAGTTAGCAATTTTTCTCCATCCTGCAATTATTTTTTCTTCTTTTTTCTATTTTTTACATTTGTCGCACAATCCTTTGATGATATAATTGGCCGTGCGGGCCTCGAAACCTTCCGGCAGCGTCACTTCGGGTATGGGCTGTGATTCGAGGCAGATGGTCCGGTGGCAGTTGTCGCAGTAAAAATGCACGTGCATATCGGCCGGCGTACATTCATGCTGTCCGTGGCATAATTCGTATTTCACGGCCCCGCTCCCGTCTTCAATCGCATGCACGAGGCCATGTTCTGCGAAGAGAGTCAGCACCCTGAATACACTCGAGCGGTCGACCGTCTGGAGTTGATCCTCCAGCTCGGCCACGCTCACCGGGCTGCCGTATTTCGACAGCGCATCGAGCACGAGCAGGCGGTTCGGCGTCGCTTTGACTCCTTTGGCGGCCAGTATTTCTTCTTTTGTTTCCATGAGGCAAAGTTAGCATTTTAGGGCTTAATAATGAATACCTCGACACTCTTTGCAACATAGTTGCATTTCTTTTTTCGTATCTTTGTAATGTAAAATCAAAACATACTTCGATATGCAACTGTTCGACACATTATTATATATGCTCAACGAGATGTCGCCCTACATCCTGCTCGGCTTTCTCATTGCAGGATTGATGCACGCGTTTATCCCTCAGCGCACGTTTGCCCGTCATTTGTCGGGGCGCGGCGCGGGTGCGGTCATCAAGTCGGCTCTCATCGGGGTGCCTCTTCCGCTCTGTTCGTGCGGTGTGCTGCCCACAGCTATAGCCATGCGGCGCAGTGGGGCTTCGAAAGCGGCGTCCACATCCTTTCTCATCGCCACCCCGCAGACCGGCATGGACAGCATAGCCGCCACATGGTCGCTTCTCGGGCCGGCTTTCGCCATAGTCAGGCCGGTAGCAGCCTTGGTCACATCTGTCTTTGGCGGCTTGGCTGTCGGACGCACCGAGGCACCCGTCACGCCGCAGGCTTGCTCGGCCGACGCGCCGTCGGCACCTGAGACAGCGCCGACTTTTGCCCGCAAATGCGCTGATGCCCTGCGCTACGGATTCATTGACCTCGTCGGCAGCATAGGCGGCTGGCTCACAGTGGGTCTCATTATCGCAGCACTCATCACCGTATACGTACCGGCAGATGTCTTTGCCGTATTCACTGACCGTCCGCTCCTTGCCATGCTCGCCGTGCTTGTCATAGCAGTCCCCATGTACGTCTGCGCCACCGGTTCCATACCCATTGCCATGTCGCTCATGCTCAAAGGCCTCTCGCCGGGCACAGCCCTGGTGCTCCTGATGGCCGGTCCTGCGGCCAACTTTGCATCTTTTACCCTCATCTCGCGTGAAATGGGTCGCCGCTCGGCCATAGTCTATCTTGCCTCTATAGTCATCGGCGCAGTAGCTTTCGGGCTTGCCATCGACTATCTTCTGCCGGCGACATGGTTTGCCCTTCCGGGCGGAGCATTGCACGATTGCCATGCACACGCACCGGCCATCTTCCCCACCCTCTGCTCGGCGATCCTCCTTACATTATTAATATATACATTTTTCAAACATCGCACTCACAAACATTTCAATTCTACCGATATGACAAAAGAATATACCATCACCGGCATGAATTGCCCCCACTGCCAGGCAGCCGTCACAAAAAGCATAGCATCCGTCCCGGGCGTGACCGCCGTGGACGTCAATCTCTCCTCGGGTATCGCCCGCGTGGAAGGTGAACACTCGGCCGACTCCGTCGTTGAAGCCGTGCGATCTGCCGGATTCGATGTGAAATAAGGTCGTCGCCGCTCAAAATTTGCATCCGCCCGAAAATTTTATTATTTTTGCCGAATCATCATAAGCAAAACCCTTTCTAATGCGCGCGATTCGAGTATTTCTTGCAATAATAAGTTTTCTTGCGGTAAGCACATTATTTATCCATATCAACGGCTTGGCCGTCAGTCATTGGGCATGGATGGCACGTATCCAGTTTATCCCGGCCCTGCTTGCGCTCAATCTTGTAGCTGTGGGCCTCATCCTGCTGGCCACCTACTTGCTGGGGCGCATTTACTGTTCTGTCATCTGTCCGCTGGGCATCTACCAGGACATAGTGAGCCGTATATCCTCGCTATGCCGCCCTGCCCGCAAGCGGCGCCTCGGACGCTTCCGTTACACCCCCGGTCATCCCAAGCTGCGCATTGGATTTTTCATAGTATTCGGGCTGCTCTTCATCATCGGGCTACTCACTCCCGTAAGCATGTGGATAGCCTCATTGATCGAACCCTACAGCGCATTTGGACGCATGGCCACATGGCTGAGCCGACCGCATATCACCGATCCCGACAGCACGATAGCCATTGCGGCCGCCGCTGTGGCTGCGGTCACCTTCGTTGTGGTCACCGTCTTTGCATGGCGCACCGGACGCGGCTATTGCAACACGGTCTGCCCGGTTGGCTTCCTGCTCGGCATGGAGTCGCGCATCGCTTTTCTGCGCCCGGTCATCGACACTGACAAGTGCAATAGATGCGGCTCATGCGCCCGGCATTGCAAATCGTCTTGTATCGACTCCAAAAACCACAAAATCGACTATTCGCGTTGCGTGGCTTGCATGGATTGCATCTCCGAATGTTCGCAAGGCGCCATCACATACGCCCGCGCTCCAAAGAAATCTCCGGCGAAAAAAGCCGACTCCGCCACCGATTCCTCCCGCCGAGCCTTTATGCTCGGAGCCGTGGCTGTGGGAGCCGCTTTGGCTCACGAAGCCTCAGCCAAAAAAGGCGACGGCGGCCTGACGCCCCTGCGCAAGAAGGAAGCATCACGCCCGGCAAGCCGCCTTGTCCCCGCGGGCTCCATCAGCGCGCGTCATCTCAGCGACCACTGCACGGCCTGCCAGCTATGTATATCCAACTGCCCCAACGACGTCCTGCACCCGTCGGCTCGCATCGAGTCGTTCATGCAGCCGGAGATGTCGTACAATGACGGCTGGTGCCGCCCCGAATGTACCACTTGCGCTGATCTCTGCCCTGCCGGAGCCATCCTCCCGATCACTGAGGCCGAGAAAAGCTCTGTCAAGATCGGGCAGGCCGTCGTGGATGCATCGCTGTGCATCTCGGCCTCACGGGGCGATAGATGCGGAAGTTGCGCCGCCCATTGTCCGGCCGATGCCATCCAGCTCGTGCAGACACCTGCCGGGAGCGGGCGCCGCCGCCCCATAGTCAATGCCGAAGCCTGCATAGGCTGCGGCTCATGCGAATACCATTGCCCCGTAGGACGCGTAGAACCTCTTGGCTCATCACGGCCTGCGATACACGTCGAAGGCATCAATATACACCACAAAATCTGATCGCACATGACAGCCTCAAAAATATCACGCCGCAATTTCCTGCGCACTACCTCACTTGCCTCCCTCGCGCTCGTGACCGGCTGCGCCTCCGACTCATCGTCAGCCGACTCCGCACACAAAAAGGCAAAAGGTGAGATGACATATCGTGTCAATCAAAACACCGGCGATAC
>CANSGE010000102.1 GCA_947646295.1 uncultured Bacteroidales bacterium | reverse complement strand
ATTCTTTTTTTCTTCAAAAAAAGCAAGACACTTTGTTGTGTTTGCCTAAAGCCCGACTGCCATGCGTTTACGCTTCAGCCGCGCCGCCTCATTCGATGAACCGTTTATTGTGTTACAGGTAGAAATTGACAGAGTCAAAATATTTTGCTCTTGTACTACTTCTTGTCTATTGTAATCGTTTCAATGTTCGTCTTTGCTCTTCGAGCGAAAAGCGTTGCAAAGTTAATGCTTTTGTTTGAACTGACCAAATTTTTGTTCAAGTTTTAACAAAATTTTATTTTTTGCTTCGCTTTCGTTAGCGTTACTCCCGAAAAGCGAGTGCAAAGTTAGGCCTTTTCTCTGAACCCTCCAAATATTTTCGCAACTTTTTTATGCTAAAAAACATAGAAAAATTTCATGTCGCTGATTATCAACGAGTAAGAATTTTGAACGATTTTGGAATAATTGTGAATTTATGTATCTGACTATTAATTTAACTTAATCTGGCCATTTTATTTCATATTATATAATATATGTGTGGAATGAATATCTTATCTTTGCCGGAGAAAGAAAACATACTCTAATGCCCAACATGAAACCATCCTTTTTAGCTTTAGGCCTTTCAATCATGATATCCGGTGCTAATACAATCACGCAGGCCGGAATGACTGAAGACAATATATTAAAGATAATCAACAGCTATCGTCCAGGCTCTACCGGCTACGGTGAAATGGCTGTCAAAAAGGTGACAATAGATAAAAACAGAAAAACAGTCACCATAGATTGTAATGAGGCCACTACCTATCTCCCTCTTACCTCCGACAGGATGGCTTCGCTCAAGGCAGATATATTGAAGTCGCTCGGAACGGCATACATTAATTATAATGTAAAACTGACGGCGAGCGGCAAAAATCTCGACGACCTGGTGCTTTTCGCTCCGAAAAGACTTACCGGACCAACGGAAACCGACCCCTTCATCACAAAAATAGACGGTACAGCCGCCCCCGATGGTCTCGAAGGCGCAAACATAGCACTCTGGCAAAGCCACGGATGGTATTTCGAGCCTAAGCTCAACCGTTGGGAATGGCAGCGCGCCCGTATTTTCCAAACTGTCGAAGACCTGTACACACAGAGTTATGTGATGCCATTCCTGATGCCCATGCTCGAAAATGCAGGTGCCTATGTGATGAGTCCACGCGAACGAGACACTCAGCTCACAGAAATCATCGTCGATAATGACAACGCGGCGACTACCGGCTATCAAGAGACAAACGGACAGCGCAAATGGAAAGACAGTGGTATCTCGGGGTTCGGCTGGGACGGCGATGTACTGAAAGAAAGCCAGAATCCATTCAAGGGAGGCTATGTACGAATCGTCGATACGACGGATAAAGCCGACAAAGCATCCACCGCGGAATGGAATGCAAGCATTCCCGAAAACGGCAACTACGCCGTATACATCAGCTATGCATCGCTGCCGCACAGCGCTACCGATGCACACTACACCATACATGCCGATAACGGCGACCATACGGTGATAGTCAATCAACAAATGGGCGGCGGCACATGGATATATCTGGGACACTTCCCTCTCCGGGCCGGTAATGACAAGCCTATAGTCACTCTCACTAACGAAAGCAGCAAAGAAGGCTCGGTGGTGACCGCCGATGCAGTAAAAATCGGTGGTGGCCTGGGTAATGTAGCCCGTATAGTGAAAGAGCCTCTTGACGATATCGATTACGAATATGTGACCTCGGGCTATCCTCGCTTTGTGGAAGGGGCGCGCTACTTCCTGCAATGGGCAGGAGCACCCGACAGCGTCTACACCCCCACCGATAATGTAAATGACTATACCGACGACTACCGCTCGCGTGGCCTGTGGGTCAATTGGCTCGCCGGCGGCTCATCCCAGCTCCCCGGCCAGGAAGGGCTCGGCATTCCGGTAGACCTGAGTTTCGCGTTCCACTCCGACGCCGGAACATTTGACCACGACTCCATCGTGGGTTCACTGGGTATCTACTGTACGACCGGCGACACATTGGGTAACGGATCATCACGTGCGGCATCGCGCGACTTCACAGATCTGGTGCTGACAAATATCGTCCGTGACGTGCGCTCTACTTACGAGCCACGCTGGACACGCCGCGGCATGTGGGACAAAAGTTACTTCGAGGCGCGCGTGCCTGAGGTGCCTGCCATGCTGCTCGAATTGCTTTCGCACCAGAACTTCGCTGACATGAAGATGGGACTCGATCCCGGATTCCGATTCGTGGTATCGCGAGCTGTATATAAAGGTATGCTCCAATTCCTCGCACATCGCGACGGCCGTAAGTACGTGGTGCAGCCGTTGCCGGTCAAAAACTTCGCAATCGCAGCCACGCACGACAGAAAATATCGTCTGAGCTGGGAAGAGACCGTCGACTCTCTCGAAGCTACAGCCAAGCCTACATATTATATAATAGAGCATCGACGCAAGAATGGCCTCGGCTTCGAGAAAATCGCAGAAAGCCGTGTGCCCGAATACGAAGTGACTATTACAGATACCGACATACACAGCTATCGCATCATTGCCGCCAACGAAGGTGGAGTATCTTTCCCCTCCGAAGTGCTTGCACTCTGCGACCTCCAAAATGGGGCCGAGCCTGTAATGATCGTCAACGGTTTTACCCGTGTAAGCGGTCCTGACTGGTTTGAGGCCGGTGAAATAGCAGGCTTCTATGACGAACGCGACCACGGCGTGCCATATGTAGAAGATATCTCGTTTATCGGCTCGCAATTTGAATACCGTCGCAATATCCCCTGGATGGACGACGACGCAGCCGGATTCGGTGCATCGCGCTCTGACTATGAAGATAAAGTGGTGGCAGGCAATACATTTGACTACGTAGCCATTCACGGTGCCGCAATCAAAGCCGCCGGACACTCTTTCGTGTCAAGCAGTGTAGGCGCCTATATGCAATCGCCTGCCGAAGGCCAGCCGCGCATAGTCGACCTCATCTTAGGTAAACAGAAAGAAGTGAAAATCGGCTGGGGCACATATGGCACACGCTTCAAGGCTTTCCCCTCACAACTCCAAGACAAAATGGCGGCTGCCGCCAAACTCGGCACTTCATATTTCGTGAGCGGCTCATTTGTAGCTACTGACATGTGGGACAATCCCTACTCGTCGGCCGAAATGGCAGAGAAAGACCAGAAATTCGCACAAGAAGTGCTCGGTTACCACTGGCGCGTAGGCCAGGCATCCGTCACAGGTGAAGTATACGAAGTGCCCTCCCGTTTCCGCGATTTCACCGGCGGAGAGTTCGCTTTCACCCCCCAGCCCAACTCCGACTGCTATGCGGTGGAATCTCCTGATTCATTCTACGCCGCCGATCCCAAGACCGGATGCACCATCATGCGCTACAGCGAGAACAATCTCGTGGCCGGCACAGCAAGCAAATTTGACACCCACAAAGCTGTGGTGATCGGATTTCCTTTTGAAACCATCCACGGTGACTTCACCCGCGCCGAACTGATGAAACAGACACTTAATTTCCTGACAAACAAATAAATCCTTAATACGACCACACACATGAAAACGACCATCGCGGCATTTTTGCCCTACGCTTCGCAAGCACAAATCGCTCCTACCCTGGACGCTCTCAAAGCATGCCCCCTCATAGGCGACATCACTCTGCTCTGCACGGGCTCCGAGGTGAAAGAATACGAAGGCCTACGAACCGTAGCCGTCGACAGCCTCACATCAACTGCTACCATTAAAAAAATCGCCGAACTTAGCGGCGACGCCACATATATACTGTACCATACAAGTTTTGATACCCTCATCCCGGGCTATCTGTCAATCGAACGCATCGCACGCCTGATGGCCGACTCAAAAGCATCCATGGCCTACGCCGACAGCTGGACCATCGACGCCGAAGGGAAACGCAGCAATTCTCCCGTGATCGACTATCAATTCGGCTCGCTACGCGACGATTTCTGCTTTGGACCTATGCTGGTATTCAACGGAGCCGACTTCCGTAAAGCTGCCGCCGAAATCGACGAAGAATACACCGCAGCCGGCCTCTACGACCTGCGCCTGCGCCTGAGCCGCATCGCTCCCATTGTACACATCAACGAATATCTCTATACAGAGGAAATCCAACCCAAAGAAGAATCCGGCGAAGCCATCTTCAGCTATGTCGATCCCAAAAACCGTGGCGTACAGATCGAGATGGAAAAAGCCTGCACAGCCCACCTCAAAGCTATCGGGGGCTATCTGGAGCCGAAATTCGACAAAATTGAGTTCAATGAAAGTAATTTCCCGGTAGAAGCTTCAGTCATCATCCCCGTGCGCAACCGCGTGCGCACCATACGCGACGCTATCAAGTCGGTACTGTCGCAAAAGACCGATTTCGACTTCAACCTCATCATCGTCGACAACGGCTCGACCGACGGCACAACAGAAGCCATCGACGAGTTTGGATCCGATCCGCGCGTGATCCACATCATCCCTGAGCGCGCCGATCTCGGCATCGGCGGATGCTGGAATATGGCTGCCCACCATCCGCAGTGCGGCAAATTCGCAGTCCAGCTTGACTCCGACGACATTTACTCCGACGAAAACACCCTGTCAAAAATCGTCAAAGCATTCTATGAGCAGCAGTGCGGTATGGTAGTAGGTACATACAAACTCACCGATATCGACCTCAACACCATTCCCCCGGGCATCATCGACCACCGCGAATGGACTCCCGAAAACGGCCGCAACAACGCTCTTCGCATCAACGGACTCGGAGCGCCCCGCGCCTTCTATACACCGATGCTGCGCGAAATCGGTGTACCTAACACATCATACGGAGAAGACTACGCTCTCGGACTTGCATTCTCGCGCCATCATCAGATCGGACGCATATACGATGTGCTATACTTCTGCCGTCGTTGGGAGGACAACTCTGACCATGCGCTCGATATTGTAAAAACAAACGCCAACAATCTCTATAAAGACCGTATCCGAACCTGGGAACTCGAAGCCCGCTGCGCACTGAAAAAATAATCACTGAAATGGCTAAGACCCTTCTTGACCAAGCCACTGAATTGCTTGCCGCACAAAAAAACGATTGGGACCTGTGCGGCAACAATTTCGCAGCTCTCGACAACGTGAAAGTGAAGACCGTGGAAATGCCGGGATGGACCGTGAAAATCCAATTCAATCCGGCACGAATCGTCTCTTCAGGCGCAAAAGTTGATGCCAAGGCTCTCAAGGAACGCCCCTGCTTCCTCTGCGCCCACAACCGTCCTGCGCAACAACGCGGCATCGAGCTCGATGGCGGATACACTTTGCTCGTCAATCCATTTCCCATCTTCAGATCGCATTTCACGATACCGACCGAGCATACCGATCAGCGCATCGCCGGACGCTGCGGCGACATGCTCCGTTTAGCGGCCGGACTGCCGGGATATGTGGTATTTTACAACGGCCCTAAATGCGGCGCATCCGCTCCCGACCATATGCACTTCCAGTCAGGTAATCTTGATTTCCTTACCCTCCCCCAAGCCATCGGGACAGCCCACAAAGATGAAGTAGCTGCTACTGAGGGTGCTACCCTATACGCTTGCACCACTCTTCCGATCAAAGTCTTCATATTGGACGCTCGCGATATCCATGCCGGACAGCAAATGTTTGAACGGCTTTACCGGGCCATGCCCGTCAAAGAAGGCGAGACCGAGCCGATGATGAACCTGCTTGCATATGCAACCGACGATGGAGTACGCCTCGTGATAATTCCGCGCAAACGTCACCGTCCGTCATTTTATGGTACAGAAGGCGATGACTCCATGCTCATATCTCCGGCATCCGTCGATCTCGGCGGCGTCATCATCACTCCGCTCGAAAAAGATTTTGAAGCCATCGACGCAGATACTATTACAAGATTGCTCGACGAAGTATGTCTGAGCGCCGACGAAATCAAACAAATCGCAGCTGATGTATAAATTATTCGACAAAGAGCCCAAGGTCAAGGTAGGCATCCTCAGCGCCCCTCGCATCGCCTTCGAGCTGCGCGGCACATTCACCGCCGATGGCCGTAGCGTCTGCGGCCCGCAGGAAGTGTGCATGACCGTCGATAGCAAAATAATCTGGAACGACCGGCAATATGACCGCCTCGATTTCACAGCCTCATCCGATGACTGCACTTTTTTACTAAAAGAAGTAGTGATTGGTGTGAATTTTCATTGGCAACGCAAGGAAGACCAGATATTCAACGGAGATCTCACCTTCCTCATCGAAAACGGGATGCTTACCGCCGTCGACCATGTCAATGTCGAAGATTATCTGTCGAGCGTGATTTCATCAGAGATGAGCGCCATGGCCTCTCCCGCTCTGCTCAAAGCCCACGCCGTAATTTCACGCTCATGGCTGTTGGCTCAGATTGCAAAACACAATGAAATCAACTCGCTCGACTCAACATATCACTCGACCAGCGTCACCGACAGCGAGATTGTGAAATGGTACGATCGCGAAGACCATATCAATTTCCATGTCTGCGCCGACGATCACTGCCAGCGATATCAAGGCATAGGCCGCAAGACCACTCCCGCCGTCGACGAAGCTATAGCAGCCACACGCGGAAAAGTGCTCATCTATGAGGGCAAACTTTGCGACGCACGCTTCTCAAAATGTTGCGGTGGCGTTTTCGAAGAATTTGAAAACTGCTGGGAGTCTGTCCATCATCCCTATCTCGCCGCGCGCCGTGATAGCGTCACCCCCGATGATTTCCCCGACCTACGCATCGAGAAGAACGCCCGGGAGGGGATCGAATCCTCACCGGCAGCATTCTGCAATACCCGCGACCATAATATTCTGAGCCAGGTACTCAATAATTACGACCGTGAGACACCCGACTTTTATCGTTGGACGGTGAAATACACTCGTCAGGAGCTTTCTGAGCTTGTACGCAACCGCTCCGGCATTGATTTTGGCGAAATTATCTCCATGCGAGCCCTCGCCAGAGGTACGTCAGGCCGTATCATCCGCCTTGAGATCTCAGGCACAAAGCGCAGCATAGTCGTTGGCAAAGAACTCGAAATACGTCGTTGGCTCTCCACAAGTCACCTGTACAGCTCCGCCTTCGTCATCCGCGAAGGCCGCCCCGACCAGTCCGGCTATCCTGCTGATTTCACACTCTTAGGCGCCGGATGGGGGCACGGAGTAGGACTTTGCCAGATCGGAGCTGCTGTCATGGGGGCAAACGGCTATTTCTACGATCAAATATTATCACACTACTTCAAAGATTCTGAATTAACACAACTTTATACCTAAACCATGAAGACAACCAAACGCAACCCCTGGGCTTGGATTCCTACGCTTTACTTCGCGCAGGGTCTGCCATACGTGGCTGTGATGACTATTTCAGTCATCATGTACAAGCGACTGGGTATCAGCAATACCGATATAGCACTCTACACCGGCTGGCTCTATCTGCCATGGGTCATCAAACCTTTTTGGAGCCCATTCGTGGATATCATCCGCACAAAGCGCTGGTGGACGCTCACAATGCAGTGGATCATCGCATTTGCACTCGCCGGCATCGCATTCACCATCCCTACTCCATTCTTCTTCCAACTCACACTTGCCATATTCTGGCTCGTAGGATTTACATCGGCTACACATGACATTGCAGCCGATGGCTTCTACATGCTCGCGCTTTCCGAACATGAGCAATCACTTTACGTCGGGATTCGCTCCACATTTTACCGCGTGGCCACTGTCGCCGGACAAGGTCTGCTTGTCATCATCGCAGGATTGATTGAGACCAATTCAGGTCTTGAACCGATGCAACTTACCGTCAACGCCGACCCGGCCGTTGAATGGACTGCTCCGCAGATGGCGGCAATCTATTCAGCCGACCAAAATGCCGAGGGTGAGTTACAATTCCTCGTTCCCGCTGAGCATAATGTCGCTACCCAGGCTCCCGACCGCATCACCGTATCCACAGAGGCCGGAGAGCAGACTATGCCCTTCAAACAATACGCCGCTCTCATGCGCGACTCCGTCAAGCACATGAATGCCCGCAACGGCTTCACCACCGACGAGATCACAGCATCCGCGTCCAATACTACCGCTGCAGTCGCCAAAGAAAGTGGTTCGTTCACCGAATGGGTCAAATCTACATTCGGCGAAGACCGCGAACCGTATACCGAGCGCAACAACAATTTCGCAATCATAGGCGTCCGCCTCAATCGCCAGCCTGCGCCTGATGAAGAAATCGTGCTCAACGTCACTCACAAAAGTGGCGACCAAAGCATAAAACTCGAACAAAACGCTCTATCAACCCGCTTCACATTCAACGCCGCCAACTGGGACAAGCCCGCTTGGCTCTACTACGATATTGACAACAAGATTCCGGCCCGCACGACAGCATCTTTCGAAGGCGCATCGGGAAATATCCCAATGGCTTGGCTGGTCGTATTTGCCGTACTCTCTGCATTCTTCTTCCTGGTAGCCGTCTATCATAGTTGGGCACTCCCCCGCCCCGCTGCCGACGGACGAAACGA